>JASLIY010000045.1 GCA_030152675.1 Acinetobacter sp. | reverse complement strand
ATGCCAAGCTTTTGCATCGGAATCCGTGCCAATGCCGCAGGGGATTGGGACTATGGCAAAGACCAACTCAAGATCAATGTCCCAGAAGACACCGCTTTAGATTTGGTGCGTCACGTGCTCAACGATGGCGTCGATACGGCTTATTCGTATCGTATGCAGGCCGATCATGGCGTGACGCAGCCTTTGCACTTTCTCTGTGATGGTCAGTTAGATCGTTATCCGACGATTCCGATTTTCGTCAATGGCGCAGCCACACCGATGCCAACGACTCAGCGTACCGTTGCATTGGGGCGTGCGGTCGGACGTTTTATCCAAGGCCTCGATCATGAGCAACATCGCGTGTTGATCTTGGGAACGGGCGGTTTATCACATGATCCACCAACCCCCCAAATGGGTTCGGTGCCGCCAGAGGTGGAAGAGTTCCTGATCGCAGGCCGTTATCCAAGCCCAGAATCCCGTGAAGCACGCCAAGCCAAGATCATCGCTGTCGGTCAAAAGCTCGCAGCTGGGGATGAGTCGGTTGCTGTACCACTCAATGCCGACTGGGATCGCGCCTTATTGGAGATCTTCGCGCGTGCAGATTTCGCTGCGATTGAAGCCATGACTGAACAAGAGATTCGGGTTCAGGGTGGACGCGGTGGTCAAGAAGTACGTTGTTGGATGGCAGCATTTGCCGCCTTGGATGAGCTGGGTGAATACGCCATGACCACGCATTGTTATGAAGCCATCAGTGAGTGGATCGCGGGCTTTGGCATCGTGTCTGCAGAACTCAAATAAGGATATTTTTCTATGTCTCATGCAAACTTGCCCGTTGAAACAATCGTCATCGTAGGTGCTGGTCAAGCCGGCGCCAGTGCGATTTTGGCCTTACGTGCACAGCAGTATCAGGGAAAAATTATCCTGATCGGTGATGAAGTGCATCTGCCTTATGAGCGTCCGCCCTTATCCAAAGAAGTGCTGTTACAACCTGAAAATTATAAAGTCGAGATCTTGTCTGAGGATAAACTCACGCAGCTTGGGGTTGAGCATATTGCGGGTCAAGCGGTACTCAAGCTTGATCCAAGTCAGCATCGGGTACATCTACAGGATGGTCGCCAAATTCATTATGACAAATTGCTTTTGGCCACAGGGGGCGCAGCGCGACGCTTGCCCAACTTGGATGCCTTGGGTCAACATGTCTATACTTTGCGTAACTTAGATGATGCATTGGCTTTGTTACCCGTGCTACAAGCAGAACGACATATTGTTTTGGTCGGTGGTGGCGTGATTGGTTTAGAGCTGGCGTCATCGGCACGAGCCAAAGGCTGTAAGGTCACAGTGCTTGAACTCGGTCATCGTCTCATGGGACGCAGTACACCTGAAATTTTCGCTGACTTTTTGTTGACTCAACATCGTTCACATGCGGTCGATGTGTATTTAAATACCCAAATTCAACACTGTCAGTTGACTGCGGATCAAGTAGAAATTACCCTCAACAATGGTGAGGTGTTGCTCGCTGATGCGGTGATCTATGGCGTGGGGATTATTCCCAATGCTCAGTTGGCACAAGATGCTGGGCTTGCTGTGGATTTTGCTATTCAGGTGGATGAAAACTGCCAAACGTCTGCTGCCGATATTTATGCTGCAGGAGATGTGGCGACGCAATTGCGTGCGGATGGGGCATATCGTCGGGTCGAGACTTGGGAAAATGCCAATCTGCAAGCGGAAATATTTGCGCGCCATGTCATGGGCGTGGCACATCCACAACCGAATCCTGCTTGGTTTTGGACCGATCAGCTGAATGTGAATTATCAGTTTGTCGGTGATATGGCCGCCCATGAATGGTTTGTACGTGGTGAGATGGACCCCAATGTTGAGCAGCCGACATTTATTCTCTTTGGGGTCAGCGATCAGCAGATCGTGGCTGCAATCACAGTTAATGCTGCCAAAGAGATGCGTCATCTCAAGAAAATGATCGCCAAACAGGCACCGTTCTGTGCCGAGCAACATCTGGATGTGGCGCAAGCCTTACGCAGTCTGGTCTAAGGCCTGCGCGAAAGCGCAGGTTAAAATGGTGTGTGAATGCGATTGAATGTTTCAAGCGTAACGACCCTGTTGGTCTATGCCTTATTGGTTTTGATTTGGGCCACCACACCTTTGGCGATCGTATGGACCATACAGGACATTGATCCTTTATGGGCATTGCTGTTGCGCTATTGGTTTGCCAGCGCCATTGCTGGCGTGATCTTAGTGCTGATCGGCGGCGCTCTGTCTTTTGATCGAACCTCACTGAAAAGCTATTCCGCCGGCAGTCTCAATCTGATCGGCGCGCAACTGTTTATTTATCTGGCCGCGAGCAGCCTAAGCTCTAGTCTGATGGTCTTGATCTACGCCTTTTCGCCGCTGATCGCAGGTCTGATCGAACATTTCGTGCTCAAGACGCAAAAGCTCGCCGCATTACAATGGGGCGGCATGACCTTGGCGATCATCGGGCTGATGTCAATTTTTATCGATCCCTCGCAAAGCAGCGCATCACCTTTAGGCTTGGCTTTGATGTTGGTCAGTATCGGATGTTATCTCAGTTCGATTTTTTTGGTGAAAAGAATCAACGCTCCCCTTAGTGCCTTGTCACAGTCCACCGGTTCATTGATGGTGTCAGCATTGGTAGCGACGTTGATGATCCCGTTGATTTGGTCTGATCTACCGGTTGCATTGCCGAGTTTACAAAGTGGTCTGTCCTTTATCTATACCGTGGTGATTTCGTCAATTGTGGCGATGCTGTGTTATTTCTGGTTAATCAAAAGATTACAAGCCTCGACCTTTGCACTCAGTAATATGATTACGCCGAGTATCGCATTGATGGTGGGCGTGTTTTTTAATAATGAGCCAATGACGGTGCGTTTGGGCATTGGATTGCTGGCCGTGCTGAGTGGGATAGGGCTTTACTTTTATGCCATGCGCCGCAGCAGCTCGCATTGATCGTTTGCCTGTACAGTCCTGCGCATGACTGGGCGAAAACTTAAATTAAATCATGCAAAGCGGCTCGAATGATTCGCTTCAATTCATCTGACAGTTCTTCAACCGAGATTTGACCAAATTTACACAGTGTAAATGGCTGACGATCGAATAACATCGAGAACTCCCTGATATAACGCCGCCAATGATGATGTGCTTGGCCTGTGATTTGATTGTGTCAAATGGCTAAAATAATCGCCTCAATATGATTTTAAAAATTATTCGATTTGGGTCACAGTTGAAATGACATAAATATGTTATATCGTGGGGTTGAAATTCAGTTAAATTATCAATTTCATACAGTTTTTACGATGTCAAAAAGATTAATTTGACCCAGAGTTTCATTTAAACTGTTTGCAATGATAAAGTGGCCGCACAGGTTGTATGATAAGTTTTGTGAAATCTGTCACTGGAATTAAATCTATGAAAGAGCGTTTTGAATAACAATGTCGAAAATGACTGAGATGGATCAGAAGCAGGATCAAGTATTAGACGTTCAAGACCAGTCGTCTGTTGAAGCTTTACACTACAGTCTTCCAACAGAAGATTGTCTATCACATACGTTATGTTCTCCTATTTTTAAGGCTGTACAGTCTGCTCACCAAGATGGGCGACGTTTCTTCAATGAAAACCCAAATCCTCAGCAACGCAGTCGTTGGGCCTTGTATCGCTGGGTGATGATGAGAAAGTCACAGACTTGGAAGGTCGACCGTCAACAAGAGGCGGCGCGCTTTTTAGCCACCAAACGTCTGTTACCACAAGATCGACCCGATGCCACATTAGATGATTGGCAGGTGTGGTTTGTGGGGCATGCCACGGTCTTGCTACAGATCGGTCCTTATAACTTTTTAACCGATCCGGTCTGGGCCGAGCATGTCAGTCCTAAGCAGGGGATGGGGCCGAAACGGGTCTGTCCTGCGGGAATCGCACTGGAACATTTGCCTAAAATTGATGCAGTCCTGTTAAGCCATAATCACTATGATCATATGGATTTGGCGACACTGCGTTGGTTGCATCAACGTTATGCGATGCCGATCTACACCGGTTTGGGCAATGCCTATTATCTCGACCCAAGCTTTCAAGTGATTGAAATGGATTGGTGGCAGTCGGCTTTATTACATGAGTTAAAGATTGTGTATACCCCAGCGCAGCATGGTTCTGGGCGTGGTTTCCGGGATCAAAATGCAGCATTGTGGGGTGGTTTTTCGATTTTATCGGAGAAGGGGCATTGTTTCTTTGCTGGGGATACGGGGTATTCCACGCATTTTAAAGAAATTCAAAAACGCTTTGGGCCACCGCGTTTGGCCTTATTGCCGATTGGTGCTTATAAGCCAGAAAAGCTATTGCGTTATATGCATATGAACCCACAAGATGCCTTTCAAGCGCATATCGATCTACAGGCCAAACGCTCGATGGCGATTCATTATCGGACTTTTCAGCTCACGGATGAGGCGCGAGATCAACCTGAAAAAGACCTGCATCAGGCGATGAAGCATTCATCTAAGTTAATGAATCCATTTTATTGCCTACGTGAAGGTCGCAAAATGACGGTCTAATTGCATCAGTGCGACAGTGAAAAAAGCCAGCCAGTTCAGTCCTGACTGGCTTTTTTTTAGCGCATCTTTTACAACATCAGCGATCGAGTTGAATATGATCTGTCGAGATTCAATGGCTTAGATTTAATCTATGCATTGCTGAGTTGTTGTTCAAATATTAAGCGTATACTCAAATCATCTGTTCAGGGTGCAGGTGATCAAATTGAAAAAACAACAATCAAGATCGTTCATGGAGTTGATTTCCTACGCATCGATCGACTTAGCCTTAGAAGTGTTTGTGATTTTATTTGTGTTGTTGTGGCTGGCCTATTTATTTGTCGGCGTACAAACATTATTTCTGCTGTTAAGCATGAGCGCATTTATTTATGTGCTGTCTAGACGCCCCGACAGCAGTGCGTGAGTGGATCAGGTGTTCGTCGATTGAGGTGTTCCAATAACAGCGTAGCCAATCTTTTAAGTTAAGTTGCATGAAAAAAACCACCCGAAGGTGGTTTTTTTCATATTGCGAATGCCGTGATTCAAATTACTTAGAGCAGGCTAGGTAATCCGAGTGCCGGATCTGATTCACGTGCAGCTTTGGCATCTTCAACAGTGAGGCCAAGGGCTTTGGCAACCCCTTCGCCATACGCTGGATCGCAGGCAAAACAGTTGCGGATGTGACGGTATTTAATAAAGTCCGGCGCATCACCCATCGCACGTGCAGTATTACCAAACAAGGCATCTTGCTGCTCAGGTTTCATCAGATTAAACAGTGCACGTGGCTGGCTGAAATAATCTGAATCATCTTTACGGAAGTCCCAGTAATCTGCATCACCACTGACTTTCAATGGTGGCTCTTTATATTGCGGTTGTTCCTGCCATTGGTTAAAGCTGTTCGGTTCATAGTGTGGCAAGCTGCCATAGTTATGATCGATCCGGCCTTGACCATCACGGTGGTTAGAGTGAACAGGGCAGCGTGCCGCATTCACAGGGATTTGCTGGTAATTTGCGCCTAAGCGATAGCGTTGTGCATCGGCATAGTTAAACAAACGTGATTGCAGCATACGGTCTGGAGAAACACTGATACCTGGAACCAAGTTACTTGGTGCAAATGCAGATTGCTCAACATCGAGGAAGAAGTTTTCAGGGTTTTTATTCAGTTCAAACTCACCGACTTGAATCAGTGGGTAATCGCCCTTAGGCCAGACTTTGGTCAGGTCAAATGGGTGATAAGGAACTTTTTCAGCATCGGTTTCCGGCATGATCTGTACGAACAAGGTCCATTTCGGATAGTTGCCTGCTTCAATGGCATCGTATAAATCACGTTGGTTACTTTCACGATCTTTGGCAATCACTTGCTCTGCTTCAGCATCGGTGATGTTCTCGATACCTTGTTGGGTACGGAAATGGAATTTCACCCAGAAGCGTTCATTTTGCGCATTGATAAAGCTATAGGTATGGCTACCGAAGCCGTGCATATTACGGAAGCTTTTTGGAATTCCGCGATCAGACATCACGATGGTGACTTGATGTAGGGCTTCAGGCAGTAAGGTCCAGAAGTCCCAGTTATAGGTTGGGCTACGCAAGTTCGTACGTGGATCACGTTTCACGGCTTTGTTGAGGTCCGGGAATTTACGCGGGTCACGCATAAAGAACACAGGGGTATTGTTCCCGACCATGTCCCAGTTACCTTCTTCGGTATAGAATTTCAGCGCAAAACCACGGATATCACGTTCAGCTTCTGCAGCGCCACGTTCACCCGCAACCGTGGTGAAGCGTGCAAACATTTCAGTTTTTTTACCCACTTCGCTAAAGATTTTGGCGCGGGTATATTGGGTAATATCATGGGTAACGGTAAAAGTACCGAATGCACCTGAACCCTTGGCGTGCATACGTCGCTCTGGAATCACTTCTCGGGCGAAATTGGCGAGTTTTTCGTTGAGCCAAACATCTTGTGCAAGAAGTGGCCCACGTGCACCTGCCGTAAGACTGTTTTGGTTGTCTGGAACAGGCGCACCAAAGTCAGTGGTTAAGTGGGTGACAGGACATTTTTTTGGATCTTGACTCATTGCATATCTCCATATTATTTAAGATGTTATAAAGTGAAAAAAAGTACAAAAGTTCAGTGAATAAAATGAATGCTATGGCTTTACATTAACTGCATTGGCATCGTCAATACAGTGAGGATTTGTTAAGTCGGTAAGGTGGAATCAAGCGATCCCATATAACCTAAATTTAGTGGTATAGGGCGGCTTATTCAACACTTGATCTACAAAATATTTAAAAAATTAAGCTTAATCTCAATAACTTAGTAAGGACTTAATCTCCAATATCGCTTTCATGTTGCTGTTTAAGAATCTAATCCATCTCAGGGGACAATACAAATTGATTTAAAAATTAAACTCGATCATTTTTCTCGATAGATGCGGAGGCGCGACAACAAGGTGAATGCATGGCGTATGTGAGCATAAAAAAATAAACTAAGTTGTTATGCCTGAGACGAGATTTTGTGGTTAATTAACTGCGACTCATTCATGTGTAGATTTGAAATATATGAAAACCTTATCTTCTTTAGCGCTCGTGGGGTGTACGGCCTCTGCTGCAATCAATTTAATCAGCTATTTCCTTGATTCTGCATTTTTATTTGTACTTGCTAGTTTGCTTATTATTCCATTGCTCATTACC
>JASLIY010000043.1 GCA_030152675.1 Acinetobacter sp. | reverse complement strand
GGTAATTGCACGTACTGCCATGATGTTATTCCTTTATATCTTTTGGCTTAAGTCTGGATACTGCTTGGCATGTGGTTTGTTTCGATCGATTTATGTTGATCGATCTCAATGGAGATTGATCAATCTGATCAGATCCTGCCGACAGCAGTATCCTGCCGAGTCGTTGTGAGCAATGCGGTTTAGCCAGACATGCCTTTCCATGTGTTCCAAAGTTGTTGGTCGGGTGAACCTTCGATATCCATATTGTCAGCGCCGACATTGATGTTGTAGTAGTCACGCAAGATACTTTCGAGGTCTGGACCGCCACAGTTGCCTTGTAAGATTTGGTTCACGGGCATCCAGGCTTGGACATATTTTTCTGGTTCACGTTCAAAGATGTCATGACAGCCATCGGAACAGGTGTGATAACGCTCACCTTGGTAGATGCTGTCGCGATAGCTAAACATCGTCGGATCACCGTCCATTTCAGTAAAGGTCATTGGAATCTGACAGATCTGACACAATTGCGGTAAGCCATCTGAGTAGAAGCGTTTGCCTTCAGCCTCGAGTTTGCGTGCCATTTCCCAACGTGGGCGATAGTATTTGTCGAAGGTATCTGGGTATTTTTCAGATAACCAATCCATTTCCTCATCGGTGGGAATCCACGTGTGGAAGCCTGCCGCATGACCAAAGTTATAGAAAATCCACCACGCTTGATGCGAGACATGCTCTTTTTCTTTGCTGATCACTTCAGAATACTTCGGCATGCGGATGCCGTAGCGACTGAGGTCCTTAAACAAAGCGCCGCCTGCTTGTTCAAAATACACTTCCCATGCTTCTTTCCATGACATGACTTTGTTCGGCAGCATATAGTCCATCATCATGCCGACAATGGAGAGCAGGCGAGTACCACGCCAGAACCATTTGTCGATCCATTCTTGGACGATTGGCACGTTGTCTTCGTGTTGTTCGAGTAAGAATTTGACGATTTCAAGTCCCAAGGTCATATGACGCGCTTCATCAGACTGTGCACTAAAGCCAAAGGTCACGGTGGCCATATCGCCGTTATACGCGGCACCCGACATAAATGGCACAAACAATAAGTTGGTCAGTACGTATTCAAAGGCAAAACTGATCGCCAATAAAAACTCAAAAGGTCCTGCTGAGCGGGCATCTTCAAAGAAAGACTTCGGTACCGATAAATACCATACCCGATCATGCATATGTGCCCAATCTTGGAAGCCATCAAAGAACTTGTTGTAATGGCTCATGGCATGGATTTGGGTTTGCACATGACGCAGTTCATCGATGGATTGCATTTGTGATGCGATACGTGCACCGATACCACTGAACTGACGACCGACATGGGCATAGCCTTGGTAGGCTTGGTATTCAAGCGGTGTCACCGCAGTTAAAAACAGTTTAATGGCATTGAGGTAACGTTCATTGGAGACGTTCATCTGGCCGTTGTTTTGGGCAAAGGCATCAAAAATAGCGTAGAGTTTTTTCTCTTTTTCCGCTTGGTATTTCCAATACGAATCCATGGTGAGGCGAAATGGATCTTCCCATTTTGACCAGTCGGTGATCTTAATGCCTTCAAATTCTTCATAGGGGAAGGCGTCTTTGCGATCCACATAGGAGAAGTCCCAGTCCAGATCGCGGCTGAGGATGCGATAGCGATCTTTGGCATTCATTTTTTTTGTTGCAGTCTTGGTATTGGCTTTTGCTGGACTATTCATCTTGAGTATCCTTTTCAATATGTTGACATGATCCGATTTTTCTTCCATTGATATCTAAAATCGGTCCAGATCGCGGTCTAGTTCCACATCAGGGTAAAGCTATCGTCATCTTCTTCGACGTTGCCACCGAGGGTGATCATGTTGAGTTGTAGCGCTTGGATATCCCAATCTTGACCGAGTTTTTCAGAGACTGTTTCTGCGCGAACCACCAAACGGCCTTCACTTTCCACTCGAATCATCGCCGGTAGGTATTGAATGGTGGCCTCTGGGTTGTCTTCTTCGATCGCTTCAATGATGTAGCGCGAGGTATCGTTATCTTGCAGTGCCAAATACACTTTAGAACTTGATTGAGTGCTCATGATGATCTCCTTATGCCGCATCTGCGTTGAGGCTAAAGCCTGCTTTTTTACAACGCTCTGCGATTAACGCCATTGCCGAATCGATATCGGCATCTTCAAGTGCAGCACTTGACCAGCTGATAAACGCTGCTTTGACTTGAGGGCTTAGTTCAGCCAGCCAGTCTTGAATCAGTGCGGTATTGGCCTCAGATTCAGCGGCGGCTGTTTTAAACACGGTGTCATTCCAACGACGAAGATCGTTTAAACAGTCCTGCATAAACTCGGTCAACATGGCCACATCCCGTGCGCCATTGTCCACCAACCACTGATCGAATTGGCCGTAGACCATGCTTTGCATCATGCTGTCGATGAGCAAATTTTGTAATAAAAACAATTTGAACCAGTCTTGTTCGAGCAGACTTTCTTCGCAGAGGCGACGCATCGGCTGCCATGCGGGATCATCCATCCAGACTTGTTTGGCTTGTTGCAACGACTCGCCAGTGTTGCCGTCGATCATCAGGCCAATGCGAGACAGGTATTGCGCCATACCGAGACGGTCCATGGCCGCAAAGATACAGGCTTGGGTAATCACCGTGCCATAACCATAGGCACTGCCTGACATCATATGTAAATTCGCGGTTTGCTCGACATAGCGAAATGGCAGTAAGCACTGGATGATTTTGACTTTGGCTTGTTCGCTTAAGTTGTCCACCAAGCCGCGTTTTTCAAAGAAGGCATAATTACTTTCGGCAGTGTCTTGTAGACGGGCACGATGTTGTACATAAGCACCGTAATAAAATTGGCGCGGGTCTTTGAGCACATACCAGTCTTGCATGGCCAGTGCGGTATGGGTCTTGTCATTCAGGGTCTTGTCTGGCTTCCAGAGTGGACGATAATGAAAGTTTTCTGTCCCTTGAACATCAAAACTGACTTCTTGGTAGCGCGTCGCGGGTTTGTTGCCAAATCGACGTTCGATATAGGCATAGGTCTGGCGGATCGGCTCGATATTGGAGGTTTTAATTTCTAAAGTCATCTTGATCTCCTTATTTAAGATTGATCTTCTTGATCAGCAAGGTGACGTACATTGCTGAGTACTGTGGGCTCAATGCCATAACGCCACTTGTCCTCTTGGGCGTCGTTCCATGCTTGCTGGGCTGCGGTCATTTCGATGACTTGGTTGATTTCACAGAAATGTTGAAATGCATCTTTGGGTAAGACCAACTCCACAAACAGCGTTGGGTCATGAATCGCAAAGTCAAACTCGATAAACTGCGCATCACGATCACCGGTAATCCGGATATATTTGGTCAGCTGATCGGGTTTGAGTGCTGCTGTTGTATTTGTCATGCTGCTCATCCTTTTGTCTCTCTTCACTTTGTCGCTACAACGCGGTCTCTATCACGACAGAGTTAAAACTGAAGCGCTGTTGCTGCGCGATGCAGTGGGCTCAGTGACGCAACCTTGCGTATGCTTGATATATTCCAAAAGTCGTGCCAACTTTTATAAGTTGCTGATATTTATATTTAAAATTAAAATTCACCTGTTATTTTTTAATTGTTGTTGAGCAAACACAACTGAAGTTCATGATTTGATGAAGTTTAAAAATGCTGTAATTCATCAAATGATGAATTGTTCCGCGCTTGTATACCACAAGCTGCTGCGGCGCGTGTTGCAGTAGGTGAGGTAGACAAAACAACGCGTGGTAAGAGGCCTGTTTTTTAAATACCTTAAAGGTATAAAGTTATTTGAATAAGGTACTCTACTCATTTGGTCGGAATTGGTTAGTATGAGTGAAGTCTGTAGGCGATTGAACTTGCGTTACAGACCTTATTCGATATTCGCCAAGGATGGATGAACCATGCCTCAAGCCAAGGATGTAAAACTCTATAAGCATGTGTTAGATCACAATAAAGCCATACAAGATTTACTCGACAATATTCACTTCGATGCACAGCGTGGACAAATTTGGTTTGAAGAAAACCGTATGCTGTTGATGCACACCAGTATCTTGGGCTATTTGCGTAAAGACCTTTATTTGATGTTGGGGTGGCAACGCACCAAGCGCTTTTTTATTCGTTGTGGTTATCAAGCGGGTATGCGAGATGCCGAGGTGACGTCCAAGCTGCGTCCCAATATGACCGAGGAAGAGGCCTTTATGGCAGGCCCGCAAATGCACGGTATTCGAGGTATGGTGCAGGTTGAGGTCAACGAACTACGGCTCAGTTGTGAGCAAAAACAGTTTTATGCTGACTTTGACTGGCACAATTCCTTTGAAGCTGAAGTGCATATTCATGACTTTGGCAAGTCAGATGAGCCTGCCTGTTGGATGCTGCTCGGTTATGCCTGTGGTTATACCAGTTTTGTCATGGGTCAAACCATTATTTACCAAGAGACCCATTGCGTGGCGCAGGGGGATGAGCACTGTCGTATTGTTGGAAAGCCCCTCAAGGAATGGGAAAATGCCGATGAGTTGATTCAGTTTATGTCTCCTGATCCGGTATCGGATGAGATCATCGCTTTACAGTCTGAGCTGAATTTACTTAAAAAAAACATCTATACCCAAGCTGAGACGGACTACACCATGTTTAGCTCGGTGGGTGAGTCACAAGCATTTCGTCAGGTCTGTGATCTGTTGAAAAAAGCCGCGGGCAGTAAGGTCGCGGTGCTGTTACAAGGTGAAACCGGCGTGGGTAAGGAAGCCTTTGCGCGTGGAATTCATCAAGCCAGTCAACGCCGTGAACAACCTTTTGTGGCGGTGAACTGTGCCTGTATTCCACCGGATTTGATCGAGGCGGAGTTGTTTGGCGTAGAAAAAGGCGCTTATACCGGTGCGACCCAATCGCGAATGGGCAAGTTTGAACGGGCGCATTCGGGTACTATTTTTCTAGATGAAGTGATCGAGTTGTCACCGCGTGCACAAGCGGCCTTATTACGTATGTTGCAAGAGGGGGAGTTTGAGCGTGTTGGTGATCAATATACCCGTAAGGTCGATGTGCGTATTGTGGCGGCCACCAACGAAGATCTCTTTCAAGCCGTACAGTCAGGGCGGTTTCGGGCAGATTTATTTTATCGTTTAAATATATTCCCCGTGATCATTCCGCCTTTACGTGAGCGCCGTGAGGATATCCCGCTGCTGATCAATCATTTTCTGAGTCGCTTTGAAAATATGTATGGCAAGAGTTTGAAAGGGCTCAGTGATCGCGCCAAGAGTTATGTGATGAGCTATGATTGGCCGGGCAATATTCGTGAGTTAGAGAACCTGCTTGAGCGTGCCACCTTACTGACCGAACATCAGCAGGAGATCAAACTCAGCGCCTTATTTCCGCAGCGTAATGACAGCGATCAAGCACAACAACAGGCACTTGCCAGCACCCAGATCGAGGATTTATTTGCACCGGGCTTTTCGCTGGATCAATATCAACAGCAAATCATCCAAGTGGCGATGGAAAAAAGCCAGCAAAATGTCTCCGAAGCGGCACGCATGTTGGGTCTGAGTCGCGCTACTTTGGATTATCGCTTAAAGAAACAAGCAGAATAGGACAGGCACTGCTTGCTTGAGGTCATTGAGCAAGCGACGGCATGTTTAACTCAGCCGTGTTGGGCGCTTAAACCACGCCCATCGACTCGACTTCAGCATCAGGCTCAGCCGTATAAGGTCGCGTTTCTTTGCACTGATCTTGCGGTGAGGCATAGCCTGAGCACCCCCAAAATGGGCCATTTTTAGCTTGGCGTAACTTCATTGGCCGACCACAGCGGATACAGATCGGCATGTGATGTTGGCAGTCGCGATTTTGGCAGCGACTGAGGCCACGTTCATCGATACTTGGGGCATTGCATTTCTCACATACACGGGGTCGCGCTGGGCAAATACTCCCTGAGCTACAACGATAATAGCCACGATCATATTGACTTGGCAG
>JASLIY010000040.1 GCA_030152675.1 Acinetobacter sp. | reverse complement strand
CTACACTAGAGGCATCGCGCAGCAGGAGCCGAAGTCTTATGCACACTCAACACCAGCTCAACCAACAACAATATCAAAATAAATCAGAAGCCTATATCTACAGTTAAGGAAAAGATAAATTCGATGATGAAATCTGGGTTTATTATTGCCATGATCAGCTTGCTGTGTATCGCAGGCTGTCAGCGCCCACCTAAACCGCAGACGGCCGTGGTCGTTGATCAAGAGCAGTATGTGGCAAAGGCGGTACAGGATCAGTTTCAACACTGGCGTCATCAAGAGACTGCTAATTCATTGAATGATTATCCGCGCTATGTTGCACTGCGGGTTAAACAACCGTTGAGCTTATTTAGCCTGAGTTATAACGGACATCGCATGCCGAAACAATGCGAGCCTTTCCGCTTTTCAATTCCACCCAAAGCATTATGGCCGAATATTATTCCGAGTTTAAAGTTGGCGGAACGTTTTCAGAGCCAAGGGATCTATGCGCATTATCGTATTATCTCGACCTTCCGCAGTGATGAGATGAATACCTGTATTGGTGGGGCTAAACACAGTAAGCACACGCAAAATCACGCGGTTGATTTTAAGGTTTTAAATGCACAGCAAAAGCCCTATAGCGATGCAGAGTATCAACAGATTGAGCAACAGTTATGTGCTTTCTGGCATAAGTCGGGCAAGGCGCTGAATATGGGCTTGGGGATTTATCCCGGTCATAGTTTCCATATTGATGTCGCGGGTTATCGTACTTGGGGTGGGGATTATCGTCGTCAAAGCTCGCCGTGTATCGATGACTCGGAATAACACTTAAAGTCTGTTCTACATACCGCTCAACGGCATGATCATTTTAAAAGCAGTAGCCGTGCGCAAAACTTCAATTTCAGTTTTAAATTTGAACATTCAGCAGAGATGAGAATAATATTCAATATTATTTAGCTGGGTTAAACCCTACAATCCCATCCGCAAATAAATCTAAAAGATAAAAGGATGTAAGGGATGATAAGAACAACGATATTGCTCTGCAGCATTATGCTCAGTGTTGTCGGTTATGCTGAGGAGATTCAAATCACGCCAAATGATAATGACGACTATGGACTCATTCCGTCGGGCTATAAAGCGGTGACATTTTTACTGCAAGATGGGAATTGGACCAATTTGATCATATTGCCAACACAGGCCAAGGCCAATGATAAAGTCACCATCATTCAACAAGCGCAGCAGCCCACCACTATTCAGACTCAGAATGTCAATATTCCAATCGATAAATTAAAGATCAAGACTGGCCAACAATGGACATTTTTGTTTAATGCACCGCTTAAAAAATGGGAGTTACAATCTTCCAAAGTACTGAGCCCGAAACATCAAACCGTAGAGTATGAGTTTCGTTTTGATCTCGATCCGATCCAGCATATTCAGATTTCTAATCGAGCGTGGACGGGACGGATAATATTACCAGAGACTGTAGCTGATGCTACATTGCTTAAAATCAGTTCAAGTGCCAATCAGGCCACGACCTTGGACAGTACCCATTTACTTTTTGATAGCAGTTATATTTTGAAAAAGGGCGATCAATATTGGCTACGGTATTATGCTGAACTGAAAAAATGGGTGGTGGAATCGATCCAAGCACGACAACTCAATGTCAAAGATATTGGTGAGCGATTAACTCAAGTCGATGCTGCGGTGACCCAGATCAATTTTTCGGATGGCAATTGGGTGCCTAAATTAAGTCTGCCCGCGATGGCCAAAGACCGAGATCGGGTGATTGTTTATTCCACGGCAGGATGGACGGCCAAGATTGATAATCAACAGATCAATAGCAGTGCGACATTAAGCTTGAAAAAAGGGGATCGCTACGAATTTGTATATATCAAAGATTTGGGCAAATGGGTCATGCAAGTGGCACCGACTTTGATCGTGCAAGCGGATGAGATGAGTAAGAATCAGCAACAACAACTTCCCAATACCGAATATCCCACCACCCAACTTGAAATTAATCCGCGTAATTGGCAAGCCCAATTTAAACTCCCCCTTTCAGCGCAAATCAATGACAAGGTAATCGTTAAATCGACTGCGGATCAGGATATTTTGATCAGCAGTGCAAATGGTTTAAAACAATCACTGCGCCAGGGAGAAACGCAACGATATATTTATAGTGCAAAGGGCTGGGAGATCGACAGTTATACCTTGGATGTATTATTTGTGAGTAGCCCTGAAGTGGTGGAACAGTTGGGGGAAAGTGCTGCAAAAATACGCATGCTGGCTTCACAAGAATTAACCAATCTTACTGCCCAAAACTCCAATGCACAGTTTTATCTACGCCAAGCTGGACATATTATTCATCAGGTTCCAGGCGCAAATCTGAAAGAGATACTCAAGGCGGCACGCAGTGATGAAGTGGTGAAGCTCAATCGAAATCAGTTAAAGGCAGATATGACTTATTATGAGGGGGTGGCAAAAGATTATTGTGGGTTAGCCTATGAAAATGATCATCCCACTTCGGAAAATATGATTGCTTCGGGTACGATTGAATGTGGTTTACAAGTGATGCGGCATGAAATAGGCCATAACTTAGGCGTGCGGCATTCTGATGAAGTGACTGTAACGCATCGTGGTTTCCATCATATTTTGGGCAGTACCGCGATGGGGGGCAATTCATTGGATTATTATTCGAACCCACAGCTATTTAGTCCCAAATATAATATTCGCTTGGGAGAGTTCGGCAAAATAGATGCGGTGGCAATGATTAATCGGAATGCTGCAAAGATCTCCAAGTTTCGATAAGGGATCATGAGCATGAAGTATTTGATCAGTGTGATCGGTCTATTCGCTGTGGCGGGTATGGTGATGATCATCGTTCTATTTAAGCCCAACGAACAATCAGCATCTGTGAGCACACCACAAAACCCAACGCCAACATCGAGTTTATCTACTGTAAGCGCGCAAGGGCATTATGCGCGTGCAGATTTAAACCTGAGTGCGGTCGATATTGCGCGGGCGCGACAAAAGCAACAATTGGTTGAGGTGGTTCAATTTGAGCAGATTCAACATGAGCCAGGGTTTATATTTAAACGCGCTGATCAGGCCCAGCAGATTTATCTGCGTTACGATCCGAGCGTGATTGAAACCCGTAAGCTGGGTGAGCAGCTTCAGTTTACCGTGCCGGCCTTGGGCATGGATTATCAGCTACAGATTGAAAATATGCATGCGATTGATTCGGATATTATGCGTTGGGAAGGGCGTGTGCTGGCGGATGAATCTCATGCGGCATCGAACAATAAACGCTTTAGTGTGATGCAAAGTCGGACAGACCGTTATAGCATTATTCAGATTCATTCGGATCAGGGCAGTATCAGTGCTGAAATTAAAAATGGTTTCGGCGTAATCTCGAATAGCCCGATCGAACAGGATCATGATGAAGTCGATGCACATGCACAAGCACAGATATGATGCTGAACTTGAGTATGATGAAATTTGATTCGGTTTTATCGGCGATTTGACCGTAAAAGACAATGAATTATTCATTTAAAGATAATCCGTGCTCTGAAAAATCAGGTAAAATAATGCCTCATTTGGGCTGGGGAGGAATTTGTTTTGGAATCATTGTTGATTTTAGCGTCGATCGCCTTGGCTTTGATGCTCGGTGCGATTAGTCCCGGGCCGACTTTCATTTATGTGGCGAAAAACTCAATTTCGATTTCGCGTCGTCATGGTTTGTTTACCGCGCTGGGCACTGGCACCGGAGCGGCATTATTTGGCTTGCTCGCTGTGATGGGTTTGCAGGCGATTTTATTGGCCGTGCCTTCTGCTTATTTAGCGCTGAAGATTTGTGGTGGGATTTATTTACTTTGGTTGGCTTATAAAATTATTCGACACGCCAAAGAGCCGATGACAATGCCCGGTCAAAGCACCACGCAGATGAGTTATCGCCAAGCCTTTCAATTGGGTTTTATTACCCAAGTCAGTAATCCTAAAATCGCCATTGTCTTGGCGAGTATATTTACCGCCTTATTGCCGAAGACCTTTCCAAGTTATTATTATGTGGCGCTGCCATTATTATGCTTCTTTATCGATGCTGGTTGGTATTCACTGGTGGCTGTGGCGCTCTCCGCAGAAAAACCACGTCGTGTTTATTTAAAGTTCAAAACCATATTTGACCGCATCGCTGGCGGTGTTATGAGCCTATTGGGCCTGAAACTGATCTTTGGAATGAAGTAAGACCTTACAACGGGATCTGGGCATTCGAGTGAAATCCCATTTTTATTCGAATGCCTTAAAAACAGAAAACCCTTCTAAATAAAATAGCCTAAGCTATTGGATCTCATCTGGTTTGAGATGGCAATCGGTATCGGATATTGGCGGCAGGACTGGCCGAGGA
>JASLIY010000030.1 GCA_030152675.1 Acinetobacter sp. | reverse complement strand
AATACCATGTTGCTCATCATGACGGAGCTGCATGGCATTGCGCAGACTAAAGTAATTTTCAGTCGAATAGCGATAGGCCGCCAAAGTCAAATTGGTATGGGTCGGTGAAATCAGTTTGCTGTAGCTGAGTTTATAACTCTGACCGGACTGAGTTGCATGCTGTTCGAATTGCGCTTGGGCATGGGTCACATCCAGCGAGATCGCCCCTATTGGGGTCGAAACAGCGGCACCGAGAACCGCCGCGGTATAGTCCTCACTGGCCTGCAGACCGCTATAGCCAGTCAATACATTGTTGATACCGCGTTGGTATTTGAGCTGAGCGATCCATGGATGTAGATCAATTCCTTGCTCATGATATTGCCCAAGGGTTGCTGAATAGCGACTAAGACCCGGACGCAACATTTGTACCACAGCCGCGTAGGGGATCGAGAATTTTTGCACTTCTCCAGTGGCTTCAATCACCGAGACTTCGAGTGCATCACCAAAGCCTGTCGGATATAAATCATTGATTTCAAAGTTACCCGCCGCCACGGTGGTTTGATAGACCAGCTGATTTTTTTGTCGCACTTCAACTTTGGCATTGGTTTTGGCATGGCCACGGATACGCGGCGCATAACCGAGCATGCTATTGGGCAGCATCCGATCATCACTGGAGAAATCGATTCCACGATAGCCAAATGAATCAAAGACTTCACCTTCAGTCATGCGTTCACCGAGGGTCAACATACCGCGATATTGGGGCAGGGCACGTTGGATATAGGTACTGTTGGCGGTGTAGCTCGATGCGGCTTGACCCGCTGTTGGCGCGTCCTGCCATTGCCACTGACCTTGATGGCGCAGTTGCCAACCGCCCAAGTTTGCACCCGCACTCAGGCTCATAAAGGCGTTACGTGTATTCGCGTGTTGGGCTTGATTAAAGGTCTGATAGACACTGCCGTTATAAGATAAAAAGCCAGCGTTTACACCGCGATCCCAGACACTCGGATCGACATAGCCTTGGGCGTTGTGTTGTAAGGCCACTTGAGGAATTGAAATATCAACCCTGAGGCGTGAGGTATCAAACTCGTAAAAGGCTTGATTTACCCACTGCTCAATCGGCGCACAAGCTTCGATCTTGGCATCGCTGCTGAGGCTGTCTTTTTTAACACCATATTCAAGCATTTGCGCTGCACTAAAACAGGTTTGTGCATTTTGTTTGCTTTGGGTGGCTTTGAACAGCATCCGACGTTTGCCAAACCATTGAGCATTGACATAAATATCGACGTTGTACTCACCCGGCAGTACTGGATTGCCATATTTAAAACGTGAAATATCGACTTGCTGAGCATCGCCGATCAAAAAGGCCGAATCAAACTCTGCCTCTGCCAGTGATGTATTGGATGCTGTTTCTGCTGTTTGTGTGGTATCTATCGTATCTACCGTATCTACCGTGTCTATTGCATTTGTGGTTGCTGTCGCTGTGGCCGTCGCAGGGATACTTTGTGCTGCAGCATGGGCAGCGCTCGGCGCCAGATCCATAGGACTGAGATCTTGGGCATGCGTATAGAGCGGTGTCATCCAATTGATGAGACCGAGTGCACAGACAAGAGGTGCTTGAGCTTTGAGGCGATACACAGATCGACACGGTTTTGACATAGAAATATTGAGTCCGCCTATACGGGATAGGGCTTTGAACATCCTCAAACCAGATGGATAAACTCAAGAGCTTGGCGAGCGCTTATATGTCAAGATGCTCGGGTTTACTCCATCCAGTTCAATCCATCTAGAGGATTTGAAAAATAAAAAAATTTACAGCCACTGCGCATGCGCATCATCATTGGCGCGCTTTAAAGCAAAGGTGAAAGCAAGTGGGAGAGCTCAGTTTCACAGCGCAGCATCGGATGTCTTGGTCATGCTCACAGGCGCAGAACGCCTGTTTTATGCAATATCTATCAGGTGTTATTGCAACTTAATGGCTTGCTCGATTCGTCCGCCAAAGTCGTTGATGTAAATAAACTGCATCTCATGCATGTTGTTGCCTTTGAGGCTCACTTTCTCTTCTGAGAAAGGTTTAATCATCAAGCCTTGGGGTAACAGATCCGCAGCGGGGTTGGCATTGTTTTGCTTTTGGAAGATTGAAATCATGGTGATATGCATGGGGCTTGGGTTCTTGATCAGCAGTTGTGATCCAGACTGGCGCCATTGCAGTTGTTTTACCGCCGTGCTGAGATCCGTTTTGATCGCGGCTGGACGATAGAAAAATTTAATCCGTGAACGAATGGCCAGTTGTACAAAGTTCTCTGGTGCAGCTTCGCCATTTTTAGCGCTCGGTTTCGGTGGAATATCGATGACATTCAACCAAAAAACACTTTCTTGTTTTTGATCAAGTTGCGCTGCAGTTGGCAGTGCAGTGATCCTTAAGGTTTGACTTTTTTCAGCTTCGACCCGAGAAATCGGCGGGCTGATCATAAACGGGACTTTGGATTGATCCGGGGTGCTTTTGGCATCCCCATCATCGATCCAAGCCTGTACCAATGACGGCTTACTGCCGTTATTGCTGAGCTGTAAAGTCACTTCCCGAGCATCTGATGGATAGATCACACGCGTACCATGCAGCACAATTTCTGCATGCGAAAGCGGAGTGGCCATGGCCGATACAACAGCCAAGCCAGAAAAAAATGTGCTGAAGTTAAGGTTCATGTGTTGCCTTGATGGAGATCTAAGATCGCTCAGGATCGGGAAAAGGGGAGAGGGTTTTCTATACGTCAATCAATCTATATCAGGTTAGAAAACCAGACCTTACAGTCAGTCATACCCCAATTATTGATAAATAATCGTGTATTGAACAGAAGAAGTCACTTTACCTGCAGTCGCTGCAGCATTTGCAAAGTATTCAGCATAGTAGTTCAAATCAGCAGTGCCTTGTTCTTTCACGTCAACCCACTGTGAATTCACTTGCGCGCCTTTGTCAGAACCTTGGATTACTTTGATGACTTGGTTGTTGCTACCCAATAGTTGTACATCAACGTTTTTCGCAACGCTTTCACCCGCTGCTTGGTTTTTTAAACGACCAGTTGTGAAATCAACAGTTGAACCTGGTTCAAAAAAAGTCGCGACTTTACCTGCTGAACATTTCGCCAAGTTAATGGTAAATGGTGTACGACCCGCAACATCGCCTGCATTGGCTAAAGTGCTTTTAGAAACAGTGGGTAAATTTACAGTGAAGCTTTTGCCAGCAGGTGTGGTGATATCACAAGTTTTATCAGTCACCATACCTTCGATGGTGATGGTGCCATCAGCAGCCAAAACGTGCGTGCTTGCAGCAGCTGAAAGTACTGCGATGAATGCTAATTTTTTCATGGGAGGTTCTCAATAATAGGGTATTCATTTGTGGGTTATAATTTGTCCCACAAGAAAAAGAAGCATAAAATAACATCATTTTTTTGAAATGCAATATATACCAAACAATATTTTTAAATGTTTGATTTATATAAGAAATGAAGTGTATTTTGTCTATTTTTTGATTAATCGAACCAATTTGGTTGGTTATTTTTAAATGACTAATTACGATGATGATGATCGGGGAAATATTAATATACGATTGTTATAATTTCACGTTAATAATCACACTTGCTTTGTTTAGTGGGTCTAATCAGTAGGCTTATTTATTGAACTTTGATTCAGTAATTCAAATATAGTAAATCAGTTTTGTTGCTGTCCTTGAAGGGTGGAAATAGGCAGTGAGTTAGCTATTGTTTCAATACTGCGTTTAGTTTCACACTTGGGTCATGGTTTTTGTTATGTTGGCAGATTGCCATTGCCATCGACGAAATTCTTATGCTGAATACCTCAATTGTGGTCTCCCAAACGAGTGTGGAAAGTGATGATTCATATGACATCATCATGTCCAATATTGACACCTTGAACCAAGCCTTTGACCGCTATCTGGACTATGACGAGGTCTGTGTAGCCGCCTTGCAAAGTTATCATGTGGATTACTATCTGGCGCAAGTCGAGAATGGTGGGTTTTCTCAGTTTGTGTATAACAGCAACTGGGACCCACGTATGCAGACATGGATTCGAGAGGGACTTCAGGCGATGCAGGCCAAAAAGCATGCTGCCTTATTTGAACAGTCTGCAGCCATGGTCAATCAATGGAGCGCTGAGCAATTGCAACAGTATTGTGATGGCGAATATTTTGGGGACAATCAACAGCGTGATGTCTTAAGTCAATTTGACGATGCCTTTTATGCGCTCAGTGAACGTGAAGACTTGATTGAGCTGAATAGCCAGTGGCTGAAAAATCATCCGCAGTTGAAGGTCTTGGCCGATGATGAGATTGCTGAGTACTTGGATCAAGCTGCTGAGCAGATTGCTGATCTTGATGCGCGGATTCAAGCTGCCAAGCAAAACCAACCGCGTTATTTCAAATTAATTGATGCACTTTGCCAAGCTGCGGGACAGCATCTTGAGCAAATCACCATGGGCGACCCAAGCCACAAACATCAAGCACAGCAGATCACTGCATGGCACTTTCTGACGGAGCAGGGTCATTTCTATATGCTGGATTTTGGGGATACGGCGCAGATGTTAAAAGGTGATAATCACCAACTGATCGTTGAAGTTGATGCATCGATGGTGCCGCTTGACGACTGATCTGTGAGATCAAGATGTGATGAGCAGTTGATATTGTCAACTTCCCCTCTTGCCTCAGATAGGACTGAT
>JASLIY010000023.1 GCA_030152675.1 Acinetobacter sp. | reverse complement strand
TGGATTTGGTTGGCGGGTCGATTTGGTAAACACAATGGTTTTTTAATTGCGACACTACTTTATGGTGCTGCTACCGCATCGCTGTGGTTTGCCATGTATGGTGCTGTGGGCTTGTGGTTCTCGATCGTATTATTTGGCATTTCAAATGCTGGCCAGCAGTTATTCTGTTTCGCTATTGTTCCTGACATCATCGCGCAACAGCGTCAACAAACAGGTATTGCAGAAGAGGGAGCCTTCACTGGGCTATGGATTTGGGGTGAAAAAATAGGTTTAGCCCTTGGCGCAGGGTTGGCAGGTTTGATCTTGCAGTTGGCGGGCTTTCAACAAGGGTCTGGGACGGCGCTACAGGAACAAACGCCATTTGCATTATGGGCAGTGGCTTGTTCGGTTTCATTTTTACCCGGCTTGATCTGTTTGTTATCGATGCCCGCAATTTGGTTATCCAAAAAGCGTATGGCGGATTTAAGCCACAAGATGCAAACGCAAGATTTTGATGAAACACCTCAGCTCTTCAGCAAAGAATAACTGCATGACTTGTACAAGGAATAAATGATTCATTGAGGGGGTTGTTGAATACAGCAATCGCCTCAATTTTTATTCAAAATTGGGAAGGTGTGAATATTAAAGCCAGATGAAAATCATCAAGATGGTGCGCTCTGCGGGACTCGAACCCACGTCGGTCGCTTAGGAGGCAACTGCTCTATCCAGTTAAGCTAAGAGCGCAGAATCAAAAGATTATAATCTTAAATGCGCTATTTTCCAACTTTCTCATGCCCTGCGCTTAAAACAAATTTGCCCAAGGCCATGACGGTCTTGGGCAAATCAATTTGGACTTGAATACTGTGAATTGAGCTTTAATTCAACTCAATACTTTTAGTCCGTGATTTGATCGTTGGATGCAGGCGCGACACTTTTGGCTGCTTCTGCATCTGTCTTGGCATCAATATCTTTAACATCTTTAGGGTTTAAGAAGTCAAATAATACCAACATCAATGTAATCCAGATGGGGATCACGATGACAGATTCTTTAAAGCCCTGCGTCCACATGATATATAACACCACACCAATAAAGGCTAAAACGATGTAGTTACTCATTGGAGAAAACAGTGCAGGGTATTTACTGACTTTATTATTTACCGCCATCGCACGTCTAAACTTAAGATGGGTCAAACTGATCATGGCCCAGTTCAATACCAAAGCACCAACCACGATATACATCAAATGTTTCAATGCATCTTCAGGGACAAAGTAGTTCAATACCACACAGGCAAATATCAGTAATGCTGAAAACAGCACAGCAGGAATAGGCACGCCTTGTTTATTGACGCGAGCAAAGATTTTAGGTGCATTGCCTTGTTGCGCCAGACCATACAACATCCGGCTATTGGCATACATACCACTGTTATATACAGACAGTGCAGCCGTTAAAATAATAAAGTTAACCAAATGCGCAGCCCAAGCAATCCCGATCATGCTAAACACCATGACAAAGGGACTTTTGTCTAAACTGCCGAGATCCAACTGATTCCAAGGCACCAAAGACAGCAAGATAATCATCGAACCAATATAGAAAATCAAAATACGCGGCACGACTTGGTTAATGGCTTTGGGGATGGTCTTTTCAGGATCTTTGGCTTCCGCTGCCGCCATCCCGATCAGTTCAATCCCACCAAACCCGAACATTAAAAAGGCCAGCATATAAAATAGGCCATCAAAACCATTCGGGAAAAATCCGCCATGCATCCATAAATTGGAAAATGCAATGCTCGAATCTGCACCGGCCGTCATAATTAAATAAGCACCAAAGACAATCATCGAAATAATCGCCGAAACTTTAATGATGGATAACCAAAACTCGGATTCACCATAAAAGCGTACATTGGCGAGGTTAATAATCGTCACCAGCACAAAGAAAAAGAATACTGTCATCCATGGGGCAATATCCGGCCACCAGAAGTTGACATATTTGGCCACTGCCGTGAGCTCGGCCATGGCAACAAGGATATACAGCATCCAATAGTTCCATCCGGTTAGAAAACCGGGAAACTTCCCCCAATATTTATTGGCAAAATGGCTAAATGAACCCGCAACAGGTTCATGAACAATCATTTCCCCAAGTTGTCGCATAATCAGAAATACGATCAATCCACCGATAGCATAGCCCAAGATAATTGAGGGGCCTGCGGACTGGATGACCGGTGCAGCGCCTAAAAATAAGCCTGTACCAATTGCACCACCCATTGCGATCAATTGAATATGCCGATTTTTAAGACCACGCTGTAATTTTGTTGTCTCGTTGCTCAAGGTCTTTCGCTCAAAAATAAAAAATACCAAATGATTGTAATAGATTGGTCATTGTTCGACTAGATATAAGCGTGATTTATCGCATGACGATAGAGGCGAAAAGTACAGCCTAATCAGGCACACAAGCACTTTGATATGACCATTAGTTAGTGGAATAAAATATAATGCATCGTTATTCAACCTAAAACGTTAAAAACTAGACTAAGGTCATGTGTTGAATCAGCGCTGTGTAAAACAGGTTATGATATTGAGGTTTCGCATATTCATCACAACAACAGCAAGGAATGAGAGCATTATGAGTTTTAGCCCACAAATAAAAATTGCAGCCACTTATATGCGTGGTGGAACCAGTAAAGGTGTGTTCTTTAAATTAGATGACTTACCTCAGATTGCTCAAACCCCTGGCAAGGCACGGGATCAGCTCTTGTTACGTGTGATCGGCAGTCCAGATCCGTACGCAAAACAAATTGATGGGATGGGTGGGGCGACTTCGAGTACCAGTAAAACGGTGATTCTGAGCAAAAGTGCGCAGCCAGAGCATGATGTGGACTATTTATTTGGTCAGGTCTCGATTGATAAAGCATTTGTCGATTGGAGTGGTAACTGCGGCAATCTCACTGCAGCCGTTGGTTCATTTGCGATTAGTCAGGGCTTGGTGGCGCCTGAACGTATTCCTGAAAATGGGATCTGTACGGTCCGAATTTGGCAGGCCAATATTCAAAAAAGTATCGTTGCTCATGTGCCAATCACTGCTGGTGAAGTTCAAGAAACCGGTGACTTTGAACTCGATGGGGTCACTTTTCCAGCGGCAGAAGTGCAGATTGAATTCTTAGATCCAGCGGATGATGGCTCCGATGGCGGTGCTATGTTCCCGACAGGCAATGTCGTAGATCGCCTCGACGTCCCTGAGATCGGCAGCTTTGATGCAACCTTGATCAATGCCGGTATTCCGACGATTTTTATCAATGCAGCGGATTTGGGATATCAAGGCACAGAGCTACAAGACGATATCAATAATGACACGGAAGCTTTAGCGCGTTTTGAAAAAATCCGTGCCTATGGTGCGGTGAAAATGGGCCTGATCCAAGAGGTGAGTGAAGCGGCCAATCGTCAGCATACGCCGAAAGTGGCGATCGTTGCAGCGCCAAAAGACTATCTATCCTCAAGTGCAAAACAAATTCTGGCCACAGATATCGATGTTCTGGTGCGTGCTTTGTCGATGGGTAAACTGCATCATGCCATGATGGGCACTGCGGCAGTGGCGATCGGTGCCGCAGCCGCAATTCCGGGCACATTGGTCAATTTGGCTGCGGGCGGTGGTCAAAAACCAGCAGTACGTTTTGGTCATCCATCGGGGACTTTGCGTGTCGGTGCGGAAGCACAACTTGACGCTGGGCAGTGGCAGGTCAAAAAAGCCATCATGAGCCGCAGTGCGCGAGTATTGATGGAAGGTTGGGTCCGTGTTCCTGGGACAGTTTCTCTGGAGAATAAGCAGCCAATCTGACGGTGTACAGGGGTTAAAAGCTTCGCTTCGGCGAAGCTTTTCTGCATTGGGCTGTCTCCAACGCCCGTTGTCAAAGATATCGCTGTTAAATTGGACAGTATTTCGCTTAAATTTGGTATAAAATCGCTGGCATGACGGCGATATTCGCCACAAAGTTTGTTGTGATTTTTTTATGAATCAATCTGATATGACTTGTTCTTGCACGGGGTTGCAACTATAAAATTCGAGGCGAATGTGACAACACTTCTCAATCTGAATGCAGACACTCTGCAACACGCACAACAGCGAATTCAACAGGATTTACAAACGGCTTTGGATGCATTTTCTATCCCGGAACCGTTAAAAGCCGCGGTGCATCATGCGGTGATGCTCGGTGGCAAGCGCGTTCGACCCGCGCTGTGTTATGCCACTGCGGCCTTAAAATCGGATCATACAAATTTTGCTGCTGTACGTCGTGCCGCCGTGGCGATTGAGCTGATTCATTGTTACTCCTTGGCACATGATGACCTGCCGTGCATGGACAATGACTTATTACGTCGTGGCCAGCCGACCTGCCATGCGGCCTTTGGTGAAGACACGGCGTTGTTGGCCGGGGACATCCTTCAATCGATGGCATTTGAAGTTTTAGGCAGTCGCTTATTCGATCAACAGGTGTCGGTTGATGCCGCTATCGTGCTGAAGCAGATGCAAATTCTTGCCACTGCCAGCTCGAAAATGGTTTGCGGTCAGGTGCTTGATCTACAAGCCGAAGGCCAACATGTGGATCAACAACATCTTGAAGAAATTCATCGCAATAAAACTGGCGCTTTGATTCAGGCCGCGATTATGCTGGCAGCAGTGACGATTTTTGCAGGTCATGATGCTGCGATTCCACAGTTACGCCAGTTTGGGCAGCGTATTGGTTTGGCTTTCCAAGTTCAGGACGATATCTTAGATGTAGTCGCCGATACTGAAGTTTTGGGCAAGACTGCTGGCAAAGACCAGCAAGTTGAAAAGTCGACTTATCCAGCATTGCTCGGTTTGGCTGAAGCACAGGCCTATGCGCAACAGTTACATGACCAAGCATTTGAAGCCTTAGCGTATTTCGATACAGAAGATGCCGCGCAGTTACAGCAGATTTCTCAGTTCTTGTTGTCACGTCAAAGTTAAGTGAAATCGCAATAAGACCCATAAAAAAGAGCCTCAACTGAGGCTCTTTTTTATGCTGCGATCCGCGATAAATTGATCGCGCAAGTATCGCAAATGGGGCTTAAGCGTCTAAGCCACTGGTAATTTTTTGCAGGATCTGTAAGACCACATCAAATTCACTTTGCAGAGGGGTGCTCTTACGTGTGATCAAGGCCAAGACCCGTGATGGGGCATTTTCAATCGGCTTAATCACCAAGTGTTCATTGTTTTTGATCATGTGGGTATTGATCGCAATCTGTGGCAGCAAGGTGAAGCCCAGATTTGAACTGACCATTTCCACCAAAGTCGGCAGAGAGCTGGCTTTGAGACGATGATCATTTTTACGCTCATCAATCGGACAGGCACTCAAGGTATGGTCACGTAAGCAATGACCTTCTTCGAGTAACATCAGATGCGCCAGATCCAACTCTTCAAGACTATTGGCTTGCATGGATTTTTGATCGGCGGTATTGCAGACCAAGTACAGATCTTCTTTGGCGACTTCAGCGACTTTTAAGCCACGGGTGTCAAATGGCAAAGCCAACATAATCATATCTAAATGACCATGTTCAAGGCGTTCCACAATTTTGTCACTTTGTGCTTCATGCAAATGCAACTGAATTTTTGGCAGTTGTAGATGCACTTCTTCAAGCAGTTGTGACAGGATAAATGGGGCAATGGTGGGGATAATACCGAGATGCAGATCACCCGTCAGCGGTTCACTCATTTCACGACTGAGCCGCATTAAATCTTGTGCATCGGCCAAGAGTACACGGGCTCGTGCAACCACTTGCTCACCCAACGGGGTCAAACGTACATTTTGGCGATCACGTTCAACGAGTACGCCACCTAATAAACGTTCCAATTCCATGATCCCGCCAGATAAAGTCGATTGGGTCACGAAGGAACGACGTGCTGCCTCAGTAAAGTGCAAGGTCTCAGACAATGTCACTAAATAAGACAGCTGTCTTAGTGAAGGTAATGCAGCCATAATGTCCTAGAGTTTAAGATTTAAAATGTTGCGCAAATAATCCGCTAAGCTTTGAAATGAAATGCGGTGGGATATCATGCCCCATTCCATCGATTAATTCAAACTTAGCCCCCGAAATTGCTCTTGCAACAGCTTTACCATGACTCGGCGGTAGCAGGCGGTCACGTGACCCATGTACCACAAGTGTCGAGGCGCTGATGTTTTTGTCCTGTTGCAGCAATGAACCCGTACATAATATGGCTAAAAACTGTTGAAGTATACCCGCAGGATAATAACTTCGATGATAGAGTTTGCGTGCTGTCTGTAAAGTTTCAATTTGGTTCAAATAACCAGGAGAGCCAATAATCTTAAATACTTTCAAGGAATGGTTCAGGATGCTGGCTTCATCACGCGCTTTCGGTCTGACCAGCAATCCAGACAGTTGTTTTGGAAACGGCGGTGGCAGTAAGGGTTGGAAATTACTGGTGAATAACAGGCCGAGTTTACTGACTTTATCAGGATGCTCAGCCGCCAAGATTTGTGCAATCATTCCGCCCATTGAGGCACCCAATACTGCAGGTTTATCCAAGCTTAGTCGATCGATCAACAAGGCCACATCATCTGCCATATCAAATAGATTGTAGGGGGCACCTTGATTGTGTAAACCGAGCGCAAAACGTCCCATCAGTTTGATCGCATTTAAGCGTGGGCCTTGATGACGAATTTTGGAGGACAGGCCGATATCTCGGTTGTCAAAACGGATCACCCTGAAACCTTGATCAATCAGGGATTTACAGAAATAGTCTGGCCAAAATAGCATTTGAGCGCCCAACCCCATGATCAAGATCAATGCGGGATGTTCAGGGTTGCCACCCATCTCAACATGCAGTTCGATCCCATTCCCTAGATCAACCTTGGTTTCTTGCATAAAAGATGTATAGGGTGACGCATTAAATTGTAATGCACTATTCATGGTGACCGTCCTATGCAAAGGATGTTTGAAGCAAACATCCATTGAAATGATTTAAACGCTAAAGCGCTGCAGGAATCAAGTCTGGCACCTGTTTGGTGAGCTGAAGGCGCTGTTTGGCAGCCGTCGGGCCGAGCAGCACAAAGCCGCGCAAGGTGCCTTCATCATCGATGGCCTTAGACAGCATACCATCTTCAAAACTTTCTGTTTCCCATTGCACCTCAACTTGTGTCGGTACTGCGAGTACGGTGAGCGGTGCAGCAGGGGTTTTGACGGCAACCGGCATGGCTGGATAATGCACGGCAGTACTGGCGCCACTCAAGGTTTTGGCCAAAGCGCGCGCTTGCTGCATGATCGGCATCACATAAGGCAGCAGGAGGCCGTGTACTTCCGCACAGTCACCTAGTGCATAAATATCAGCTTGATTGGTTTCAAGTTGGGCATTGGTCAGAATGCCACGACTGCTGTGGATCTGGGCAGATTCACACAGAGCTAGGTTGGGTTGTAGGCCAATCGCGGAGAGAATCACGTCGGCTTTGAGTGATTGACCATTGGCGAGCATGATGACATATGCATCTGCGAGCTTGGTGATTTTTTCGACTGTGGTGTTGAGTACAAACTGGATACCTGTTTGTTCAAGACCCGTTTTAAATGCTTCCGCGACATGGGCAGGCAATAAACGCCCCAAAGGTTGTGGTGCCAAATCAATCACAGTGACGTGGTGTCCCGTATTTTGTAGGTCATTGGCAAATTCACAGCCGATCAAGCCAGCCCCTAAGATCACCACGCGTTTATCATTGCAGCGATCGAGTGTTTGACGAAAGGCACGATAATCCATGAGGGAGTTCACCACATGGATGTCATCACTGCCATCGCCGGCGATAGCGAGGCGAATCGGATGAGCACCAACGGCAAGGATCAATTTGGCATAGCTGAGCGTTTGCTGTTGTCCTTGTTTTTCAATACGAATTTGATGCGCATCAGCATCAATATCCAACACCTGAGTATGGGTTTCAATACGCATATTCAGTTGTTGTGCCATTTTCTCAGCATCTCCGAGACCAATTTGATCCGGTTGCTTGTTGCCGACCAATGCATTAGACAAGGTGGGTTTGGCATAGTTAACAGCATCATCCGCACTGATCATCACCAGTTCTTGTTCAGTATTCAGCTTACGAAACTCCCGAGCGAGGGTATATCCGGCCATTCCTGAGCCAATTATGATGATCGGTTGCATGATTTTATCTCCATTATTTTTAGGCTGTGCCTGCTGATGCGCGTAAAAAAGACCATGTCAACATGGTCTTTAAGGGGGATTACAGTTCGATCATTTCAAAGTCTGCTTTAGAAACACCACAGTCTGGGCATGTCCAATCATCCGGGATATCTTCCCATTTGGTACCTGCTGTGATGCCATCTTGTGGCCAACCTTCGGCTTCGTCATAAATCCATCCACAAACGATGCACTGATACTTCTTCATTTGACTCTCCAAAATCTGACATAGGGAAAAAATGAGGCTGTCAGATAAAACTTTTTATACCGCATGATATTGATATGACTTGCTTATGTACATATTCAATCAAATTGTTACGCAGTTCTAATACGAATGTAAAGCAAAAAACGGAGTTTAACTTGATCTGAATAAATCTGAATGGCTGAGTAGGTCAAATATAAGTTGAATTGGGCTAATACCCGGTCATTTTGTTAGACAATATTGGTAAGGTTGGCGAGTTTTGATGCAGTGCTTTTTTGACGTGCTTTGAGTCAATTGCCTTGAGCGCGTCCTTAAGTTGTGCAAATATTAAATTTATTGAAGATATTCATGATTTTAAACCCGTGGCATGTTTATATTCATACGCACGATCAACTAAATCTGCTATGCTACGCAACTTCTCTTTTTAACGAATTATCGAGGCTGAAATGACGCAACCTAACGCTCAATCGACTTCTGAACAGGCTATTTCCGAAAACGATTTAATTGCA
>JASLIY010000016.1 GCA_030152675.1 Acinetobacter sp. | reverse complement strand
TGTTTGGTGGTGATCACATTGAGGCGTTTTTCCAGCGGCGAAAGGGTAGAGGCTTTGGCTTTGATTTGCTTGTGCAATTCAAAACCTACCGGCACTTTGCGCTCAATGGCATTACGTAGTGCACTTAAATTATCCGGGAGTTGTGCGGCAGTTAAACTTAAACGCAGTGCGTTCATACCGCAGCCGATATCCACGCCAACTGCAGCAGGAATGATCGCATTTTTTGTTGGAATCACACTGCCAACAGTGGCGCCTTTGCCGACATGTACATCAGGCATCACTGCGATATGCGAGTGAATAAACTGTAGTTGTGACATTTTACGTAGTTGATTTAAGCTTTCTTCATCAACATCGTTGGTATAAATTTTGACAGGAACACCAAATTCAGCTTTGGCGTTGAGTATCATTTGTATGCCCATTTTTTATTTCTCTAAGCAAGTTCTTTTAGAATGATCGAGTTATTTTGATCGTTCTCTTGATTGGAGTGTCCGAAGCTGAGGGACTTGGCTGCAGCGATTTTTCATCTATCCTACAGTCCAAGCATCAGTATGTTGTCGCGCTGTTTGCTGTGGTGTGAGGTGAAAGCCACAGCAAATTCAGGTACAAAAAAACCAGCGAATGCTGGATTTGATAGGCATTCGGACACCATCAAGACAGTGTCCGTGAGTAGACGTCTGCTTGATTAATTTAAGTTGTTTTCCAATTTAAGCATGACGTTCTCCTTTAAAATTGTGACCAATACTGAATCTTTAAATGATTGACCAAGGTGGTAAATTGGGGCTGATTATAGATTGCTCAAATAAATAGTCAAGCAAAATATAATCAGCACCGCGACTTAGATCATTGTTTATCTGCATCCACAGGACGTACATCCATCTCTTGATACGAAATCAACTTGGTGTTGTTTTTCCATTTATAACCCAGCCAGATGGCGAGGAATAATGGAATGCTGATATAGGTTGAGAGTAAACCGATCCAATCAATTTTACCGCCGATGAGCGCTTGATAGTTCTGACCCAAGATAATAATTGAGCACAGAATAAATGCAAACCAAGGTCCGAAGGGGAAGAATTTAGCTTTATAAGCTAGGTCTTTCACTTGGTAACCCTGGGCGATATACCCTTTTCTAAAGCGATAATGTGAAATCGCAATACCGAGCCAGACGATAAATCCACACATGCCTGACATATTCAGTAGCCATGCAAAGACTTTTTGTTCACCGATAAAGGTTGTTAAAAAGCACAGTGCGGCAACCCCTGTGGTGGCATACAGGGCATGCATCGGCACACCACGTGGATCAAGTTTAGCAAACCATTTTGGGGCACGGCCTTGTTGGGCCATACCAAACAACATACGGGTTGAAGAGTACATGCCTGAGTTACCTGCAGATAAAATTGCAGATAAAATCACCGCATTCATCAAGCTCGCAGCAAATGCTAAGCCTGCTTGATTATAAAGAAGCGTAAATGGAGACAGGGTAACGTCACCATCACCAGCAGCGGCCAAGTGTAAGTTCGGATCGTTATAAGCAACCAAGGTGCCGATGATGAAAATACACACCACATAGAACAACAAAATCCGCCAGAAAATTTGTTTAATTGCCAATGGAATGGTTTTCTTGGGGTTTTTCGATTCACCCGCAGCCACCCCGACCATTTCAGTCCCTTGGAATGAGAACCCGGCAATCATGGCAACACCAATCATGGCTTGCAAACCGCCGACAAATGGTGCTTCACCCACAGTCCAGTTTTTAAGAATGGTTTGTGCAGGATCTAACATGATCTTGGCGATCATATAGATCCCGATGCCGATAAAGATCAAAATTGCCAAGACTTTAATTAAAGAGAATAAAAATTCACTTTCACCAAAACCTTTGACGGTGAGTGCGTTGATCGCAAAGATAATCGCGAGGAAGATCGCACTCCAATAGAAGCCAGGAATATCGGGAAACCAAAACTTCATAATGAATTGAACTGCAACCAACTCGAATGCGACCGTGATCGCCCAGTTGTACCAATAGTTCCAGCCCAGTGCGAAACCAAAACCTTCTTCGACGTATTTATTACCATAAGTAAAAAATGCACCAGAGGTTGGGTTATGTGTGGCCAACTCACCCAAACTGGTCATCAGGAAGTAGATCATGATCCCGACCAATACATAGGCCAGTAAAGTCCCGCCGGGGCCTGCTTGCGCAATTGTTAAGCCCGATGCCAGAAAAAGTCCTGTGCCAATGGAACCCCCAATGGCAATCATATTTAAATGTCGTGCACCAAGTTTTCGTTGTAGTTGAGGATGATCTGAATCTTTCATCGTGATTCCTTCACTCGATTGTTTATTATTAATAGGCATGTATCACCTTAAATCCATTTTTATCCGTTTTAATACTCACATGGTCGAATTGTTGTTCGAGTAAGTTTGTATAGTTTAAAAAGCGGTTGGCGACGATCCACAACTCACCCTTTGTTTTTAGGTGTGCTTGCGCAAGTCGACATAGACTTTCACTTGCATCATAGTCAGTTTGGATCCCCTGGTGAAAGGGGGGGTTGCTAATCAATGCATCTAAATTTTGAGGTGCATCTTGAATCCCAGTGACTGCATGTAAGTTCAGTTGTGTGCTGGGAATTGCATTGCGTTCAAATGTTAAGGCCGTTGACTTCAAGGCAAAGGCATCAACATCGAGTGCATGGATCATATTTTCAGGATTGGATTTTGCCAAATAACATCCGATCACCCCAGCACCACAACCAAAGTCAGCAAGCGTTCCAGATTTGACTTGATCTAAAAAAGGCAACAATTCAGCAGTGCCAATATCTAGATGGTCTTGACTAAATACGCCTGGTAAAGCACATATTTCCAATTGACCATGTTGTGACGGAATGTAATAACTTTTAACCCAACGTTGCAACGGTATTAAATCTATGCGTTGTTCTAAGGACATTTGCCACATTTGGCAATGTCTGGCACTGTCGAGTTTTAGGGTTTTGCCATAGCGCAGCAGTTGTTTGGCTGCCCGCTCAATTCCCGCTTTCTTTTCACCGACCAAAAAAACCTGTTGCTTTGCATCGAGATGCGCAGCGACTTGATGCAATACGTATTCGAGTAAAGTTTTTGATTTGGGTACAAAAATTACGACTTGGTCAAATTTTTGATCTGGAAATTCTACTGAAAAAATTGAATCTATCTGCGCAGCACGCTGTGCTAGATGGTCACTATAATTCCAGGTCCAGTGCGTGGCTTCCACATCGGGAGCCAGGGCATGTGCCAGTCGATCGGCAGGCGCGTGAATAAATAACACACGGCCTTTGAGATAATTACGTTGTCGGAGGACAACTTCACTTTTTGGATCCATTCTCGTCACTTATACGTTAAATTGAATACGGTTTTGGCCCCATGAGAGGGGCCGAATCAGGTCAGTGCAACGTTGATTTATGTGCGGTCTGAAGCAGCGGGGGTAGCAGGCAATAGGATATTTAAAATCAATGCACTAATGCCGCCCGTGGCCACACCTGAGCTAAAAATATTTCGAATCAGTTCGGGGAGATGTTCGAGGATTTGTGGGACTTGTGCCACACCTAAACCCAATGCCAGCGAGATGGCGATGATCAATAATGCGCGGCGATCTAAATGTACCCCAGAGAGGATGTTAATCCCAGATGCGGCAACTGCGCCAAACATCACCATGACCGCACCACCGAGTACCGCTTGTGGGACCACTTGGATCACACCAGCAACGATGGGGAACAGACCTAATAGGATCAACAGGAATGCAATCCAAATCCCAACATAGCGGCTGGCCACACCGGTGAGTTGGATGACGCCATTATTTTGCGCAAACACTGAGCTGGGGAAGGTATTGAAAATACCAGCCAATAATGAGTTCGCACCATTGACCAAGACACCGCCTTTAATGCGCTGCATCCATTTCGGTCCATCGACGGGTTGGTTAGAAATTTTAGATGTTGCGGTGATGTCGCCAATGGCTTCGAGTGAGGTGACCAAATAAATAAAGGCCATCGGGATAAATAAACCCCAGTCAAAACTCAATCCAAAGTGCATCGGAGTTGGGATTTGGATGATTGGTGTGTCTTTGAGGCTAGAAAAATCTAAATAACCCATAAAGCCTGCCAAGATATAGCCAATCACCAACGCAATTAGAATGGCTGAACTTTTGATCCAGACCACTTGAATGCGGTTGAGCAGGATAATAATCGCCAGCACGGTGCAGGACATAATCAAATTGTCTGCGCTAGCAAAAGTATTGGCTTGCATGGCTTGGTAGCCGCCACCCATGCTGATCAAGCCTTCCTTGATCAGGGTGAGGCCAATCAACAGCACCACGATGCCAGTCACCAATGGGGTGATGAGTTTTTTCACCCACGGCAAGATACGTGATACGCCCATCTCGATAAATGAGCCCGCGATGACTACCCCAAAGATCGCAGCCATGACCTGATCAACGGGTGTCCCTGAGGCAACCATGGCACTTCCGATCCCGATGATGGGGCCGATAAAGTTAAAACTGGTGCCTTGAACAATCAATAAACCTGCACCAAAAGGACCCACCTTTTTACATTGTAAAAAAGTGGCAATACCAGAAATCACCAAGGACATGGATAAAATCATATTGGTATCTTTGGCTGAAACACCTAAGGCCAAACAGATCAATAAGCCAGGCGTCACAATCGGCACGATAATCGCTAAAAGATGTTGTAACGCTGCAAAAAAAGCCACCCAAGATTTGGGTTTATCATCCAAACCATAAATTAAATCAATTGCGGGTTTGGAGGGAGATGAGGGATCGTGTTGTGACATAGGGGTGGGGTAGTAGGCAAGATGGCGCTATTCTAATCGAGTGGGCTGATATTGGAAACAAAAAAGCAAGAATTGGCAAGATGTTCGCCGAAATAGCACAGCCCTCGCGGCGAAAATAAAAATACACTGCGTTTTGCTTCACAGCATCTATGGATCATGCATGGCAATGCGGGTGATCACGGATCATAAGTTACAACGACTTAAAGTTTATAGGTCGAAAGCAAGATACTGGTCTCGGTGTTATAGATTCCTGGAATGGTGCGAATCCGATCGAGGATCTTGTCAAAGCGTTGCAGATCATCTGATTTGAGTTCCACCAATAAATCCCATTTGCCATTGGTCGAGTGTAGTTTGCAGACCGCTGGGTCGATGCGTAATTCGCGAATCACTGCATTGGCCTTGTTGCCCTCCAGCATGATATGCATCCATGCTCGAATCACATCTTTTTCAACACTGGGTTTCACTCGAACGGTATAGCCGGTGATGATGCCATTGGCTTCCATTGACTCAATCCGCTTTTGCACAGTGGCTCTGGAAAGCCTGAGTGTACTGGCCAGTGTGGTGATGGATATCCTTGCGTTATCTCGGAGTAAACCGAGGATTTGGTCATCTGTATTATTCATTTTGATTTTATCCCTCACCAAATTGAAAAAATATAGGTCATTTTAAGCAAAATACCAACTTTTTTGAATCGAATTGATTACTCATACTTAAGCTCATCTGTAG
>JASLIY010000255.1 GCA_030152675.1 Acinetobacter sp. | reverse complement strand
CCTAGAATGGCAGAGCCAACAGCGCTTAAAAGACTTCGCAGAGCAGTTAAAACAAGGCTATCAGCAATATCTTCCAACTCCTCAGGGTTTCCAAGGTGAGTTACGTGGCTATCAACAACAAGGTTTGGCATGGTTACAGTTCCTTACCGCAACTGAACACGCCGGGGTCTTGGCCGATGATATGGGACTCGGTAAAACCGCACAAACCTTGGCGCATCTATTATTAGAACAACAAGCGGGGCATTTAAAAGGGCATCCTGCATTGATTGTTGCACCAACCTCTTTAATGCAGAACTGGTTTAAAGAAGCAGCAAAGTTTACGCCTGATTTAAAGGTGTTGTTATTACACGGTACCCAGCGACATGCCTTATTTGAGCAAATCCCAGACTACGATATCGTGCTCACCACCTACCCCTTGCTCACCCGTGACCAAGAACATTTACAACAGTATCAATATCATCTGCTGATCTTAGATGAAGCACAAAATATTAAAAATCCTCGCGCCAAAGCGGCACAAGTAGCGCGGCAGCTGAATAGCAAACATCGTCTGTGCTTAACCGGCACCCCGATGGAAAATCACTTGGGTGAGTTATGGTCGTTATTTTATTTTCTAATGCCCGGTTTTCTCTATTCCCAAGAAGTCTTCAATAAAATGTATCGTCACCCGATCGAAAAACATGGTGATCAACACAAGAAAAATAAACTGGTCGCACGGATTCAGCCCTTCTTAATGCGCCGTCTTAAAACCGATGTAGCCAAAGAGCTACCGGCCAAAACCACGATTGAAGTGAATATTGAGATGAATGATCAGCAGGCCAAACTGTATGAAGCAGTACGGGCCAGCATGCAGGATAATATCCGTCAGATCATCGCTGAAAAAGGTTATAAACGCAGCCAAATTCAAATCTTAGATGCTCTGCTCAAATTACGCCAAGTCTGCTGTCATCCAAGTTTACTAAAACTTGACTCATTTAAATCGCAACAGGCCAGTTCCGCCAAATTGGATTATCTGATGGACATGGTGACTGAAATGGTTGAAGAAGGCCGCCGTATTCTCATCTTCTCCCAATTCACCAGTATGTTGCAGTTAATAGAAGCAGGTTTACAGGCGCAGCATATTCCACTGGTCAAACTTACCGGTCAAACCAAAAAACGTGATCAGGTGATTAATGCATTCCAATCAGGTGAGATTCCCGTGTTTCTGATCAGTTTAAAAGCCGGCGGTGTTGGGCTCAATTTAACGGCAGCAGATACCGTGATTCACTATGATCCGTGGTGGAATCCCGCGGCCGAAGACCAAGCCTCGGATCGTGCATGGCGAATCGGACAAGATAAACCCGTATTCGTTTATAAGTTAGTGACCAATCAAAGTATCGAAGAAAAGATTATTTTGATGCAAAAAGCCAAAGCACAATTGGCGCAGTCAGTTTTATCCGTCGATCAAGAAAATGAAGTGAAACTCTCAGAAGATGATGTGATGAAGCTATTTGAATAAATAAAAATAGCATTGTGCTTTTATTCGATCAGTACATCCATTTATATGGATGCTGCATTGATCGATATTGCTCACCGAAAGCCAAAATAAAGTCTATTGACGGGGTTTAATTCGGTCACTACCATGAGTTTAATTCATTTTTGATGCACTTTTAGCTTATTACTTTATTTATGACTTCTTCCGTTTTCACGCGTATGACTGCAAGCCCAATTCAACTTAAAAACTATATTCCGCATGTGGCCTTAATCGGCATGAGTATGATCATGGTCGGCTGTACCACACTCGGGCCGCACAGTGGCTCTTTGGCATCCCGCTCACATAAACTATCGAATGGGATTCAGAAGGCTTATTCAGTTCCAAAAACCACAGCAGATCGTGTTTCACCGATGATTATTCAAAGTGCCGATCAGCAAGGTGTTGAACCACTGATGTTGGCCGCGATGATTCGCCAAGAGTCGAGTTATCGCAGTAATGTGGTTTCCCCCGCAGGTGCTGTGGGATTAACTCAAGTCATGCCGCGCTATTGGCAACAAAAATGCCCCGGCAATTTATATGATGAATGGACCAATATTAGCTGCGGGACGTATATTCTCGCCAGCTATAACCAATCTGCGGGTAGTTGGAAAAAAGCACTGGCTTATTATAATGTCGGGCCAACCGGTTATAACAATAGCTGGAAAATGAAACGCCAAGGCAAACGCTATGCCCGCCAAGTCAAACAACATCAGAAGAATTTAAAGGGTGCTCTGTAAAGTTTATTTTAAAATATCCTATGGCGAGTTTAAAAATAAAGGCGCTTAATAAAATTTAAACTCGCCAATACCTCATCCCATTTTCAACGTAGACCGCATCGCCTGACTCTCTCGATCATGTAAATCAATAATGGGGGCCAACTCAGGAGCAATCACCCCTGCCCCGATGGATTCAATAAAATGACAGGCCGAAAATTTCTGTGCGCGTTGATCATAATCTCGTACCCATTGCTGGCGGTACTCTCGTTGCTGAGGCTCTACTGGCCAACCACGACGTTGATTCATCCGCGCCTCAATGCCCATACGCCAAGGCTTGGCAGTTAAACGTGCTCTAAAACAATTTTGTCTGAGGCACATCTGTACATAGATCGGATCAGCACCAATATGCGCAAAAAATTCTTGTACTTTCGGACAGTCTGGTTGAAAGGTTTGATGCGTAGCCAGTAGACGCAGGCCATTCGGCGTTCGATAAAGGCGCACACTCCACTGCGGGTGTTGTTTTAAAAATACA
>JASLIY010000223.1 GCA_030152675.1 Acinetobacter sp. | reverse complement strand
CAAACGTTCATAGTCTTGAGCCATTAAGCCAAGATGGGTCATGTTCAAACGCCCCGCTTGTTTGTCCAGCAAACGCATCACGACACGCTCACCATGCGATGACGGCAGCGTAGAGACCCGCACATCGACTTCACGTCCTGCCAGACGCAAGGAAATACGACCATCTTGTGGAACTCGTTTTTCTGCAATATCCAATTTGGCCATGACTTTAATCCGCGAAACCAGCAACGGTGCCAACTCACGGCGCGGCTGCACGATTTCACGTAACTGACCATCAACGCGTAAGCGCACGGATAGTTTTTTCTCAAAAGACTCAATATGAATATCCGAGGCATTGACGCGAATGGCTTCGGATAGCAATGCGTTGATCAAACGAACAATCGGTGCATCGTCTTCTTGATCCATCAGATCTTCAGTTTCAGGCACTTGATCCGCGAGACTGAGTAAATCTGGATGATCTTCAAGACCTGCAGCGACCTGTTGCGATTCTCCGGTCTCACCGGCATAACTCGAACTGAGCAACTGATTGAAATCATCATCGCTACACAGACGATATTGCGCTGTTCGCCCTAAAAAGCGACGCGCTTCTTGCAATGCAATTTGTGCAGTATCATGGCGACGAACGATATATACTTGATCACTTTCATAGCGCAACAACACGCCATGTTTTTTTGCAAAACTATAGGGTATTTGTAATTGTTTGAGGATTTGCATTACAACTGTAAACGACGAATAGAATTGCTCTGAGTGTACGCGAAGCGTATGACAGCGTGAAGTCTGATTTGAAAAAAGACTGTGAATAGAGGAAACGCCGCAATTGTCCAAGAATACTGAACATCTCGAACCCGAAATGCCGAACCTAAAATGGTGGGGTGAAGAAACTTTTGAAATCAATCAGTCCAAAACATGGCAGTTTGGCTCTCTACTCTTTCGACTGACCCGTGGTTTACAAGAATGGCGTTTAGAATACCATCGCCCCAAAGTGCAGTTTGACTATGAACAACAATGGTATCGGATTCATGATGCTGAAATGGCCTTTCCAAAGCCGATCCATGTCGAACGCTACATGTTTAAAGAAACGCATGCTCAATTCCAACTCATGCCGCGCTTGGCCGATCGCTCAGTCGTCATCAAACCCACAGATCCGATTTATATTCCCGCTGGTCAACGCGGTACCTTGTATATCAGCACTCCTCTCTGGATCTCTGGTTTTGTCCAAGGTCAAAAAGATCCTTTATTCGACCTGCCTGTGATCCTACCAAAAGATACGTGGTTTGGTCCCGATCAACGTATGGGGGAAATGTGTTACGCCACCACCGTGGATGGCCGTACTGACCTCAATCAACTGCGATCTCGTGCCTTCCGTGCAGTCACTCCGATTGATTTCCACAATATTAGTAACCATCAATTGCGCTTTGATAAAATGAATGTGCCAGTGACCGCATTGCCACTGTTTTATAGCGAAAGTACTGGGCGTTTGTGGACCTCTCAAATCAAGGTGATTCATGATTCTTCCGAACGCCAACCGCGGATTCGTATTGAAAACCGCACGCCACCATTAGCTGGCGAAGTCATTTATGTCCATCCTGCACGTTCCCCAGGCGGTGCATTGTTTAATATGTTTGACTCATTCTTTTAAGGATTCGCGATGCCAGATGCCAATATCCCCTTAAATGTTGCCAATAGCGTGAAAGGAATTTTTACCAATTTTAACTTCGATCGCCTCAGTGAGATCGTGGTGGCATTGGTATTGTGCTTTGTCGGCTTTATCTTGGCACGTGTGATTTCAAATACCTTTATCCGTACCGTGGGAATGAAGTTCAATGCCCACCAACGACTGGTGTGGCGGCGCGGTATTTTTTATTTTATTTTTATGCTGTTTGTGGTGGCCAGTCTCAAAGAAGCTGGCTTTAAACTCAGTGTATTCTTAGGTGCTGCAGGGATCTTGACCGTCGCCCTAGGTTTCGCCTCACAAACCTCAGCGACCAACTTAATCAGTGGTTTGTTCTTGATCGGTGAAGGCTCGTTTGAAATCGGCGATACCATTCAATTGACATTGATTCGGGGGCATATCATTGAAGGCGAAGTGATTTCCATTGATTTACTCTCGGTGAAACTGCTGACGCTAGACAACGTCTATGTCCGCCTCCCCAATGAGCAGCTGATTCGAGCCCCCGTACATAACCTGTCTAAATTTCCAATACGGCGAATTCCAATCAGCATTGCGATTAACTTTCATGAAGACATCATCAAAGTGCGTGAAGTACTGCTCAAAGTCGCCAATAACTATCCCTTGGTCTTGGCTGATCCAAAGCCACAAGTCAGCGTGACCGCCTTCGGTGAATCCTCTATTGAGCTGTTGTTTGCACTGTGGTGTAAGCAAGAAAACTTTTTAAAAGTCAAAGATGAAATGCATGAGTTGATCCGTAATGGTTTTGTAGAGCATCAGATCGAAATCCCAGTTCCTAAAATTGGTTTCGTCGATCGTCCCTCTGCAGCAACCATGGCTGAAGATGACTTAGATCGTTATGCCAATGCTGCCGAGATCAAACGCGAACCGAAGCTTTAAGCCATTGATCAGCACTTTTTAAAAAGACGCGTAGCAGAAACAATCTTCTGCTCGCGTCCTACTCAGCGAGATACAACTTAGCCTTTGGTTTGACTGGATTGTTCTTCGGCCGATTCTGGCATGGGTGCAATATACGCAATGAGTAACATCACCAAACCTGCACCCAAGAACGAGAACACTCGCAGTAAAGTACCAATATGCGACAGATCCAACAACACCAATTTAAAGGTGACGATCACCAGCAAACTGGCCCCCAAGACCCATAAACTTCTGATTTTCTTAGCCGTTGCAACGCTCATGCTGACAAAGGCTAAACCCACCCACAACAAGGTCAGACTGAGCTGTACCGCAGCACTTTGCCACAAAGCCAACTGGTTATATGGGGTGTGCAGATAAACATGTAAACCACGCAATAAAATATAACTACTCATCCATAACAGCCCAAGTACCGCCAAGATCGCAATAATGCCGCGATCCAACGAGGTCTTGAGCTGCAAGGACAGTTGCCACAAGAAGCACAGCAAGGCGAGCAATGAAATCAAATCCATTGGATTCAACAGCGGCAACCAATACGCCTCAAAAACATGTTGCGAAAATAATTGTGAGCACATCAACCACAATATCATCAGGAGTAGGCTACTTTTGGATTGCCAAATCAGGATACCGCGTTGATCCTCAGGACGTATCACACTGATTGCAGCAACCAACAACGGCAATAGCAGCGTGGAGAGATAAGGCATCGCCGGCCAGATCGCAATACTGGCCAAGGCCAGACTCAAGAGTGCAGACAAACTGACAGCCTCTGGAGCAAAGTGTAAATCATCCTGACTCGAGCGAAAACTCAATGCAAACAGCACCAAACCAGTGAATAACACACTGCCCTGTTCAAACATCGACGACCAATATAACTGCCCATGTTTGAATTGGGACAAGATCAACAGCAAGGCATAGGCAAAAATCGGGATCAATGCCATGCACTTTGGTAACAACCACGTCCAAGAGGCTTTCGCCCAGCGCATCAGTTCATTGAGTAATAACAACAGTAAACTGGTGATCAACAAGACTGTGGCCTTGCCATCAGCACCCGCGAACTGATCGAGCATCAGCCACAAGAAAAGACTACTGGCCATCAACATTAACAGTGCATGAAACACCAGCATGACGTTATTGTACTGTTCACGATATTTGGCATGACTATTGGCTATCACCACCACGGCGATATAACTCAGGCTTAGATACCAAAAGATCGATCTGGAGAATTGATCCAACTGCACCCAATAATACAAGCTTGAAATCCCAGCCACGATCAGCAACAGCATCGATAAGTAATGCGCAACCATTGTCTTACGCCATAAGGCATAGCCAAAGATCAGCACCCCCAGCGTCGCCCAGCCCAAGACACTCCATTGTTCAGGCAAAACGATCGATGGAATAAAGCTCAAAAAAACCAACATTAAACTGAGATAACTTTGCGCAATAAAGGCGATACTTTTGAGTTGCTTCGAATAGAGATGCAATCCCCCAAACAAGAGCGCAAAACCCAAACTGATGCTGGCTTGCCATAGGCTATTTTCAAAATACAGAAGATAAATCAAACCATAGCCCAGTAGCGGCGCAGCAAAGATCAATGCGATATCCAGTACCGGTTTCAGGCTAAGTTGGGTCAAATCTTGTTTGGCCATCAATTGGCTATAGCGAAAGCCCAGCCAGATAAAGATCGCACTATGTATCAAGATCAGCAGCAATAAGGGGAACTGCTCGATATCACCACGATAGAGACTATAACTACTGGCAATCACAACGGTGGCAAGCAAAGCAATCTGAGCCAAAATTTTCCACGGGCGCAAACTAGTCAACACAGCAACAGCCGCATTGATCGCCGCATAATAAGCCACCAATTCAGTACTGCTCATCTCACGCACCGGCAAGGTAAACGGTGCGATATAGGCCACAGACATCCCGATCAGGGTCAACTCAATCGAGTTTTGTTTCAGACTCAAGCCCAAAGTCAACAGCATGATCAATACAAACAGTAGACCGGCCACTCCAAATGAACCAATCACCTGATTGTAATAGGCAAAAAATAAACACAGGAATAATCCCGCCAAGCCTAAACCTTCTAGCCCCAATGCAAAACTGGGATTTTTCTGCCAAAGCCGATAACCCAAAGCACATACGCCCACACACACCGCAGCCATCACGCTCAATTGCAGCGCCAAATCAATCTGCCAATGTTCCGTTGCAAAACGAAGCAGCAGGATAATCCCGATCAAGAGTACGCTCACCGCGACTTTGAGCACTGGATTGCCTTGGAAGATCCAACGTTTCAACTGAGGCAGAAAGCCTAATGTGCTTGAATCCGCAGCAGTTGCCTCTATGGTGGGCGGTTGCCGTGTAACGAATTCCCCAGCGCGGGGCTGTGTCAAATCAAGTGATCGATCTGGCGCATTTCGATCGAGTTGCTGTATCTGCTGCTGCACGCTGATCAACTGCTGTTCCAAGCGTCTCAGCCAACGCAAGAAAAAGAAGATCCAGATCGTGATCCCTGCCGCCGTCATCCAATGCCATCCCATTACGCCTCCAAATACGGCCAGCATCGAAGATAAATACAACGGTACTTTCGAGTTCGCCTGTATCGGTTGTTGCAATTGCTCACTCAAACCTTGTGCTGGCTTTTGCAGTAGATCGACATAATGCATCACGCTCATACTCAGCGCTAAGGCACACAGATAACTGATTAAACGGACATCAAACAACCATGCAGCGACGGCAACAATGGTCAGCAACATCAACCAAATGATACGGATTTCACTTTGTTTTGTGGGCATATTATAAAATTTCTCGCTCCTGAGAGCTCAGATCATATAGGACAAGCAGGCTAGACAATGCATTATTATTTGATGTTTGAGTAACATCAATGGCCAATCAAGCCTCAGCGCAGTCATAAAAAATCACGTACAATACGCAGGTTACTTGGATGAGGAATGTTTCAATGCCACCATTTGTTTTGGTCGATGGGTCTTATTTTTTATTTCGTGCTTACCATGCAATTCCGCCCCTAACCACTTCAACCGGTTTGCAGACCAATGCCGTCCGTGGTGCCATTTCTGCCATTCAAAAATTGATGCGTCGGATACAACCCACACATATGGCTGTCATTTTTGATACACCAGAACCGACATTTCGTCATCTCTTGTCCCCGATTTATAAAGGGGATCGTCCAAGTATGCCGGATGAATTGGCTGAGCAAATTCCTTATCTACATCAACTGATTCGTGCCCTTGGTATCCCCCTGCATACTCTGCCTGGTGCAGAAGCGGATGATATTATTGGCACACTCGCCAAGCAAGCCGAAAAAGCCGGACATCAAGTGCTGATTTCAACAGGCGACAAAGATATGGCGCAATTGGTCACTGATCGCGTCACGCTTGAAGACAGCTTTAAAGACAAGCCGATGGATATCAATGGTGTGTTTGAAAAGTTTGGCGTTTGGCCAAATCAAATGATTGATTATCTCACCCTAATGGGCGATGCCTCTGATGGCATCATGGGCGTACCCGGTGTCGGCGCCAAAACGGCAGCTAAATTACTCACCGAGTATGGCTCATTGCAAGGTATTTTAGAAAATGTCGATAAAGTCAAAGGTAAGGTCGGTCAGAACCTAAAAGATCATCAAGAAAGTATTAAAATCGATCACCAGTTGGCCAGTATTGTCTGCAATCTAGAACTTAACATTGATTATGACGATCTAAAAATCACCAACCCCAATGTCGATGAATTGCGTCGCCTCTACACAGATCTTGAATTTCGTAATCAGCTTCAATCCCTCGATCATCCCAATAACCCAAACAACCCCAACAATAAAAACTATAGCGCTAGCTATACCGCCAAAGATGTTGTTCCAAGTGCTCTCAATACAGAGACTACAACGCCGGCTACCTCAAGTGTTGCTACACATGCATCAAGTGATGACAATAATCAAGCCACTCAAAGCAGTGTCGATGACCAATTGGGCCAAGCGACCTACCATACTGTACTTAGCCAAGCCGATTGGGAATTGTTCTTTGCACGTTTGAAAAGCGCCAAACGTTTTGCCATTGATACCGAGACCACCAGCCTAGATTATCGAATCGCTGAAATGGTCGGTTTCTCAGTGGCCTTTGATGCCAAAGATGCTTATTACATTCCTTTGGCACATGATTATGAAGGTGCACCACAGCAGCTTGATCGTGAGCAAGTGCTCGCCCAAATCAAACCAATCATCGAAGATCCGCAGGTTGAGAAAATTGGCCATCACCTTAAATATGATGCGCATATCTTCCACAACCACGGTATCAACTTACAGGGTTGGTACTTTGACAGTATGTTGGCATCGTATGTATACAATGCGGCAGCAACGCGTCATGGTATGGATGATGTTGCACGAGTTTATCTCAGTCACCTAACCACCACCTATGAACAAGTGGCAGGCAAAGGCGCGAAACAAAAGACCTTTAATCAAATTGAGATCGAAACGGCAGCGCACTATGCTGCTGAAGATGCACATGTCACCTATCGTTTGTATGAAGTTCTTGATGCACAGCTGAGTAGCATCCCTGAATTACAAAACATTTTGCACAATATTGAAATGCCAGTCGCCAATGTGCTGACTCAAATGGAAGAAAATGGTATTCAGCTAGATCTGGCCTTTTTAGATACCTTGAGTGTGGATTTCAGTAAAGCGATTGCCAGTTTAGAAGATCAAATCGAACAAATGGCTGGTGAACGTTTCAATGTGGCCTCACCAAAGCAAGTTGGTGAAGTACTATTTGAGCGCTTAGGGATCAAGGGCGGTAAAAAAACTGCAACGGGTCAATACAGCACCAGCGAAAGCGTGCTTGAAAAAGTTGAGCACCCGATTGCGCAGGCTATTTTGGAATATCGCGGTCTGGCCAAACTCAAAAGTACCTACACCGATGGTTTGCAAAAGCAAGTCAATCAAGACAGTCATCGCGTACATACCAGCTATCATCAAGCCCTAACTGCCACAGGCCGTTTATCTTCGACTGATCCGAACTTACAAAATATTCCAGTTCGTGAAGAAATTGGCCGTCAAATCCGCAAGGCATTTGTCGCACCTCAAGGCCGCATTTTACTTGCAGCGGATTATTCCCAAATCGAACTGCGCCTCATGGCTCACTTCTCTCAAGATGAAGCCTTGGTCGATGCCTTTAATCATGGTCAAGACGTACATCGCCGCACCGCAGCAGAAGTATTGAATATTGCAATTGAAGATGTGACCTCAGATCAACGTCGTCAAGCCAAAGCGGTCAACTTCGGTCTGCTCTATGGTATGTCTGAGTTTGGCTTGATTCGTCAGTTGGGCTTTACCCGTCAAGAATCGCAGAACTATATCAAACAATATTTCCAACGTTATCCTGGGATTTACGAGTACATGCAGCGCACCCGTCAAATCGCACTTGAACAAGGTTTTGTGGAAACGATTTTAGGTCGCCGACTCTACACTCCGGACATTGATGCACGTAATATGATGATTCGTAAAGGCGCTGAGCGCGCTGCGATCAACGCGCCATTACAAGGCAGTGCTGCCGAGATCATTAAGTTGGCAATGATTCAAGTCAATCAAATCTTGCCTAAAGATCAAGCCAAGTTATTGCTACAGGTACACGATGAATTGGTCTTCGAGGTCGATGAAAATATTGCGACCGAGCTTGCTGCGCAAATCCAAGACGTGATGCAAAAGGTTGTGAAAATTTCAGTCCCCCTCTTGGTCGAAGTTGGTCAAGGCCTAAACTGGGATGAGGCGCACTAATCGCCTCGCCCTCGCCATAAAAAAATCCTTTCAGCGTGAAACTGAAAGGATTTTTTTATGGCAGATCGCACACAGCATCCATTGGGAATTAGAAGCCGACCAACAATGTAGCAGCCACACCTTGCATTAATTTTTCAACAATAATCAACGTCAGGATCGCCAAGATCGGTGACAGATCAATCATCCCCATATTCGGCATGATACGACGGAACGGTGCCAATAACGGCTCAGTCAATTCCTGTACCACCTCAATATAAGGTGAACGTGATTGGGTAAACATCACCACCCAACTCAGAATAATTGTCGCAAAAATCAAATAACGTAAAATACGAATTAAGGCTTGGATACTTTCAATAAATGTCGCCAGCAACAAATACACGGCACTATTCGGTGGCGTGCCACCTAAATACATCATGCCAAATTTCTTCAGCAAGCACAGGACAAACAGCAGGATCAATGCCGCCATATTGACGCGGCCTTTGCCAAAAGTAGGGAGAATTCGACTAAATACATCGACGACACGTGTTGCTTTTACAGTAGACATCACCACAGGGTTATATGGAGTCACTGCAGCCAATTGCATCAAAAAACGAAAAAATACCAGCAATATTGCCACGTTCATGATGATTTGAAAAAGAAGCTCAACAGAACTCGGACCCATACCTAAATTTCCCTTAAATCAATTATTTACTTAATGCTTTCACTGAGCTCTTGCGCCAGTTGCTGACTGCGTTTTTGCGCGGCAGCCAAGGCAGCTTGAATATTTTGTGAAATTTGAGCACGATCAAAAACTTCTAATGCAGCTTGTGTCGTACCATTGGGTGAAGTCACGTTTTTACGTAACTCTGCCGGTGTGTTCGAGCTAGTAATCGCCATTTGCGCTGCACCCAATGCCGTCTGCAAGGTTAAAGCGGTCGCAACTTTTTCATCTAGCCCCAAGTTTTTCCCAGCACGAATCATACTTTCCATCATATAAAAAAAGTACGCTGGTCCTGATCCAGAAACGGCTGTGACAGCATCAATTTGGGCTTCAGTATCGACCCAAAGCGTCAAACCTGTGGCTGCCAAAATTTGACTGGCCAACTGACGATCAGCATCGCTCACTGCTTCTGGTGCATACATGCCATGCGCACCGGTTTGAACCAATGCCGGTGTATTCGGCATCACACGCACGATACGCTGAGCTGCGGTTAAATGCGCAATACTTGCAACTTCGGCACCCGCTACAATTGAAATCAGCAACTTGTCTGTCAACTGCCCCTGCAAAGGTTTCAACACCATGGACAAGACTTGCGGTTTCACCGCCAAGACCACTACGTCTGCATTTGCCACGGCTTTGATATTGTCATCTGTGACATTGATTTCTTTTTCAAGTAACAAATGACGTACTTTTTCAGATGGATCTGAGACTGTGATACGAGTTGCAGGCAGCCCACGACTAATCAAGCCACCAATCAGGGCTTGGGCCATATTTCCGCCACCAATAAAACTAATATTACAATTTAAAACTGCACTCATAAATCACACTCTATATTGAATTTTTTAGTACTGAGAGATTAACTTGGGGAGCCAACCACCGACCTGACAATAATCGGATTGTGCCAGCCAAAAACCTTTCGGTGTAAAAACACCAAGCATAACATTATCTATGCTTAATATTTGAATTGTATGACGCATCCAAGGAAAAATTTGTGCCTGTTGTAATGCTTTTTTCAGTGGCCACGCGCCGACTCGTCCGTGTAAATGGATTCTCTCTCCACCGACCCGTCGCTGTATATCTAATTTTTGTTCAAGCACACTAAAATCCAATCCCATCGCAGCATGAACGATCTGAAACTCACCCGCATCGAGCTGCAAAGTTTGCTCCAAGCACAGACTGATCTGATGCGGCGTTGGATCGACAATTTGTTGCTGCGCCAAATATTGTTGCTTGGGTACTCGGTACAAACCACGCTGATAACGCAGATAATAAAACCCTTGCCAATGCATCGCCGCTTGAGCATCCGACTTGGCTTGAATCACCTCATCCTGTAGACGCTGAATCATATCAAAGGCTGGACGATACTGCCCCTCACCTTTGACCCATGCAGACAATAACTGCCGTCGGCGTGGCACAGACAACTGGGCAAGTTGATCTAGATCCAGTTGCCCATGATCGCCACAGCATGCCCAGTCTTGCAGCAAAACCTCATGCAAAATCTGCTCGGCGTCTTGCATCAGATCGCAGCTCCGACTGATCGCTTGTTGCATTTTGGGATAACGCTGGGTAAGTACTGGCCAAAGTTGCTCTCTACACCAGGCGCGATCATAGGAAACATCATTATTCGTTGGATCATCAACATAAGAAATCTTCAGTTGTGCTGACCATAAGGCAATCTCTTCACGAGATAGATCCAGTAACGGCCGCCAAATTTGATAATGCTCACGCTGATCGATACGTTGCATCGCTGCAAGGCCAGAAACGCCAGCACCGGATAGTAGGCGCAGCAATAAAGTTTCGGCTTGGTCTTGTTGATGATGCCCAAGCACCAAAACCTCATCGGGCTGTAGATGTTTCGCATACGCCTGATGACGGGCTTCACGGGCTTGATTTTCAAGATTTCCTGCACTGACATCAACAGGAACAACAACACAAGGGAGTTTTAGGCGTTGGCATTGCTGCTCAACATGCTTCCCCCATGCC
>JASLIY010000197.1 GCA_030152675.1 Acinetobacter sp. | reverse complement strand
ACAAGCGCTTAAAGGCGTGATGATGGAACTTGAAGACTGTGCATTTCCATTATTAGCAGGTATGGTCGGAACTGATGATCCGAACGTTGCATTTAAAGATGCGGATTACTGCTTGCTTGTTGGTGCGCGTCCACGTGGTCCTGGTATGGAACGTGCTGATCTATTACAAGAAAATGCAAAAATCTTTACGGTTCAAGGTAAAGCAATCAACGATCACGCAAGCCGTGACGTAAAAGTACTTGTTGTAGGTAACCCTGCAAACACCAACGCATATATCGCAATGAAATCTGCACCTGATTTAAACCCAGGTCAATTCACTGCAATGCTTCGTTTGGACCACAACCGCGCGTTGAGCCAAATTGCAGCAAAAACTGGTAAAGCAGTGAAAGACATCAAAAACCTTACTGTTTGGGGTAACCACTCTCCAACAATGTATGCAGACTACCGTTTCGCAACCATTAATGGCGAAAACGTAAAAGACTTGATCAACGATCAAGAGTGGAATGCAAACGTCTTCCTTCCAACTGTGGGTAAACGTGGTGCTGCAATTATTGAAGCACGTGGTCTATCTTCAGCGGCTTCTGCTGCAAACGCTGCAATTGATCACATGCGTGATTGGGCACTTGGCACCAATGGCGAATGGGTAACAATGGGTATTCCTTCAGACGGTTCTTATGGTATCCCAGAAGGCGTGATGTATGGCGTGCCTGTGACTTGTGAAAACGGTCAATATACACGTGTTGAAGGTCTAGAAATCGATGCATTCAGCCGTGAGCGTATGGACTTTACTTTGAATGAATTAGAAGAAGAACGTGCTGCAATCGCGCATTTGTTCAACTAATCATCATTGATGAAGTTCGCTTAATGCGAAAAAAACACCCTATTTTGAACTGCACCCCATAAGTTGGACACAACTTGTGGGGTTTTTCTATGCTTTAAAATATTGAGCGTCATTTTGCATGTGCTTAAAGGACTTGCAAGCGCCCTGAGTATCAATGCAGTCGTGATTGCAATAAGGCTTGAAACCAATCTTCGTCGCGAACTGGTGCAAATGCAGCATGTTGAGACATCAATTCATGATCAAACTGGCTTGATTTTACATATTTGCTTAACCAGTGGCGCATCAAGGCTTTTTCATTTTTAGATATGGCGGCATAGGCCAAATAAAAATAAATATCACCATGCGCATGTACCATTAAGGGTCTCAGGATCTGCTGGGTAATCAATGCAAAGTGCGCTTGCTTCGTGATCTCAAAATACATCATATAGGCCTTGGCAAGCTGTAAAGACAGATCAAGATACAGCGCCAAAGGCATTTCCTCATACTCAACCCGAGCTTGTTCGAGCAATACAATCGCCTCTTGTAAGAAGTGAACTTGTTCGGAACGCGCGTGGCTATGTGTGACCAGTTGCAGACGCAAATCACTTCGCTCAAGTGCCAAAGTTGGGCTATTTTCTGTTAAAGACAACTGATCTGTTTCACCGATACGCGAAATAATAAGCTTTGTATCTTTAAGCATTAAGGTTAATCCTATTTCAATATGCAGTGTATATGAGGCTAAAGCAGTCGTTTTAAAGCGTGATTTTTAAGGCGCCTGCACAAGGCTGTTATTTTGAAGCAGTCTAGGAGAGGAGTGCTCTGCTTTTAAATTTTAAAGCTGCGTCAAAGGCAAGATGTTTTGATCGCTGCGCAACCAAGCTGTAATCGAAAGGCGTTGCTGTTTGGCTTTGAGCACCTCATGCAACAAATCACTTTGAAATAGCACCATGCGGTTCGGCGTCGGTTGGATGGTATGCCAGTGCTGGTTTTTATCTTGTAACTTAAGTTGTCCACCCCAATCCTCTTGCCAGTGAGCATGCAGATAAAACACACTCGAGATGACGCGGTCATTTTTTTGCTGTGGATTGTCGCGGTGTAGTTTATAAAATTCGCCGCTGTTGTAGCAGGCGTAGTGTGCTTCAATATTTTGAATGCCGAGAAAAAAATTACGATTGAGACATTGGGAGATGTCGGTGAGTAATTCAATGTGCTGTTGTGCAATCGCTAAGTCATCATTAATCCATAAGATATGATCACTACGCACTTGGCTGATGACACCATTTTGTACGGCAGCTTCGCGAAATTGATTGAGGTTGTTGCTGCATTCTGCAATCAGTGCGTTATGTATGTCAGGCGGATAGACATTGTCGATTAGAGTGAAACCATGTTGATCTAAATCATCTAAAATTTGATCAACATGCCATGACTTTGGGATGAACATTGCTTCCATAGGACTATATTCACTTAAGAAAATAAAGGGTCAGCATTTTAGAACAACAGACGGGCAGTGAAGAAATATTTTTTCATGCTAAAATGCCCGTTGGATACAGGAATGAATCAAAACATGAATTACCGTCATCATTTCCATGCAGGCAATTTTGCTGATGTCATGAAACACGTGTTATTGCTACAACTTTTGACACGTTTAAATGTCAAAGATAAAACGTATCGATATATTGATACACATGGCGGGGCGGGTCAATACGATTTGTCATCGGCGCCTGCACAAAAATCTGGTGAGTATTTAAATGGTATTCACCGTTTAGTGAAACTTGATGATTCGGTTGTGCGTCAAGCACCCGAAGGCGTGCAACAGTATTTGAAGTTGGTTGAAAAAATGCGTGCCAAAGAAGGTCGTGGAGCCTATCCTGGTTCACCTTGGTTTGCTTTGCAAGGTATGCGTGAAACAGATAAAGCCACTGTTTTTGAAATGCAAAGTGAGGTGTTTGATCAACTCAAAGATAACATTCGTGATAAACGCGCTGGCTTGCATGAGCGTGATGCTTATGAAGGTTTGATGGGGGTGATCCCGCCGAAAGAAAAACGCGGCTTGGTGATGATCGATCCACCGTATGAAATTGAACGTAAAGACTTTCCGCAGTTGGTTGAGTTATTGGTTGAAGCACATAAGAAATGGCCAACAGGTGTCATCGCATTGTGGTATCCGATTAAAGATCGCGCCATGATTAGCCGTTTTGAAAAGAAAATGCAGAAATCTGGTATTCGTCGTCAGTTGATCTGCGAAATCTGTGTGTGGCCGGATGATACGCCAGTCGGCCTAAATGGTTGTGGTCTGTTGGTCATCAATCCACCTTGGCAGTTCTCAAATCAAGCCGATGAAGCTTTACAGTGGTTATTCCCACATTTACGTATGAGTGAAAATGGCGGACATGCTGCCGTGCGTTGGTTGGTTGGTGAATAACCAACCTGCGGCAACGCTTTGGCATTTTATTGTTCAATTTAAGTGACAGTTACGCCATAATAAAGTTAAACATTAGGACCGAAGAATGACAAATATCAATAAACCTGAGCGCCATGATGTTACGCCCGATGATCATTCTTTTGATGGCATCACTTTTGAAGTTGAAGAAGAAGAGCATACCCATGAGGGGCATAAAGTGAAACGCCGTGGTATTTATCTCTGGCCGAATCTGATTACGACGGCTGCATTGCTGTGTGGTTTTTACTCGATTATTGCGAGTATGAATCACGATTATTTGCATGCAATTTATGCCATTTTTCTGGCGGCTTTATTTGATGGCTTAGATGGTCGAGTGGCGCGAGCTATTGGTGCACAAAGTGCTTTTGGTGAACAGTACGATTCTTTGTCTGACTTGTTGGCCTTCGGGATTGCACCTGCGATTTTAATGTATAGCTGGGCATTACATGATTTGGGCCGTATTGGTTTGGCATGCTGCTTTGTTTATACCGCGTGTGCTGCATTTCGTTTGGCCCGCTTTAATGTTCAGATTGGGGTGGTCGATAAGCGCTACTTTATTGGTATTGCCAGTCCTTTGGCGGCGGTCATGGTGATTTCTTTGGTATGGGTGAGTCGTGACTATCCCATGGTCTTTGATCTGAGTTCGGGTACAATTCAAGCGATTTATGCTGCATTGATGGTCATCGTTGGATTATTGATGGTTTCAAATGTTAAGTACTATTCATTTAAACAAGTCGATCGTAAGCGGGTACCATTTGTCGTCATGTTGCCTGTGGTCTTGGTGTTCGGCATTATCACCTATGATATTCCGCTAGGAATCTTGGCGGTTTCTATTGTGTATGCTTTATCTGGTTTTGTGACCACCTTTTTGGCACGCAACCAAACTGAGGAAACACACTCAGTGAATTAAGCATGAGATAAGTACATTGGAACAAGGAGCTTGTGATGCCGTTGCTTGTCGAAGCGTATGATACGTCGCAACTGTCTAATCAAGCTCAGTTTCCTTTGCAACTGGCTTATCGTCCGCCGAGTGCATGGTTTAAGATCGTGCAATTGGCAATTATTATTCCGCACTTGCCTGCGCCCCTACATTACTTCAGTTTAAGGGTGATCATTGGGCAGCCTAATATTCCTATTTTTAGAAATCCTGCGTGTATCCAAACCACAGCGCTAGATACCGTCACGCTGGTTAGCAGTGTAAGCCCACATATGCAGGGGCATTTGCAAACATATTCCATCGAACAAGACTGTGTTTTAAAAAACCAATACTTTCAATTTGGTGAACACGTCTATCTCAACGGTCAATTTCCAAACTTTCATCTCTATCAGGATGACGCCGAACTTAGTGTTGATCTCAACTTGACTGCTATGCCGCTGATTAGCTATTTTTCCAAATTGCGCTTGGGCTTGTATCAGCATTGGTCAGTACCCGCACAGTGTCAGGGACAGATTAAGTTTAAAGGTGAAGTTTTCCAGATTGATCAGTTGGCAAGTTTTGATTATCTGCGTGCTATTCATTTACCTTATCTGCCAATCTGTTTTTATAGTTATCAAGTGATTCATCTTGAGGATCAACGTCAGTTGCTGTTGTTGCATGTGCGCAATCAGTTTAATCAAGTGATGCAATCTAAAATCTTTGTTCGTGATGCATTGCAAAACAAGAGCTATTGCTTTGAAACCCATGTACATTTCATCGTGCAGCGACTTTATCCTAAAATACAGACACCCAACCATCATGAAATGTACTTGCCCAGAGAGTTTGAATGGCAAGCCCGCGATGCTGAGCACAGCATTAAAGTATCTGCGCAAAGTCGAGGTGATTTTAAATTTGGTGTGGGGGCGGGCTATGTTGGCAGTTTTAACTATCAAGTCGAATTGGATCGGCAGCTTTATGAAGGGCATGCGGGCTATTGTGAGTATATCGACTGTCGGCCATTGAGGTGGCAAGAGAAGAATCAGCAAGAAATGCTCCTCGATCGACTTGAACAGCCATTGCCAATCGCATTGAAAAAGTAATCTATGTTTAATTTATAATCCGAAATAAAGGAAAAAGATTAAAAAAACGGATTTTCGTTCAAAAACCAAACATCCAACGCATTATTTCGCTAAAACTTAAAAATAGGGGTTGCGCCTGAAAATATTTCGCCTATAATGCACATCCATCGGCGGTGATGTTGATAAAAACTTGTTGAGAAACAAGCACTTGATGAAATGCGATTTGCAGTATTGAGTGGTTGGGTTTGAAAACAAGCTTTTAAAAATATTAACTTTACATGTTGACTTTCTAGAGATAGAGAGTAATATAGCCGACCTAGCTTGCTGCTGACGAAGTAGCAAGAAGATCATTAAGAATTTATGAAGAACAACTTGTGTGGATTTTTACTGGTTGATCAATTAAAAATTATCATTG
>JASLIY010000181.1 GCA_030152675.1 Acinetobacter sp. | reverse complement strand
AACCTATAACAATGCGCTCGGCATCGACACTTACGGTAACCCGCATCCTTCGATTTTAGCCTTGGCGAAAAAAGCCGGCTTTGCCACTGGTAACGTCACCACCACAGATCTACAGGACGCCACCCCTGCGGCACAGATTTCCAGTATCTCGGCACGTTTTTGCTACGGTCCTGTGGCCACCAAAAAGCACTGTAATGAAAACTCTCTCGACAATCCGCAAGGCAATAACTTAGGTTCGATCACTGAACAATTACTCAATGCCCGTGCCGATGTGACCTTGGGGGGGGGTGCTAAAACCTTTCAAGAAGTGGCTGTCGGTGGCAAATACCTCGGCAAGACCCTATATCAACAAGCACAAGATCAAAACTACAAGATCGTGCGTAACCTCGATGAAATGAAAGCCATCAGTGTGGCCGATCAGACACAACCGCTGTTGGGTCTATTTGCAGAAGGCAACTTACCGGTGAGTTGGACCGGTCCTGCTGCAACCATCGGTGGCCAAAAAGCGGCTGCAGTTGAATGTAATAAAAACAATCCGAATCGCCCAGCTTCGATCCCAACCCTCAAAGATATGACGGCCAAAGCGATTGATTTACTGAAAGTGAATAAAAAAGGCTTCTTCCTACAAGTGGAAAGTGGTTCGATAGACAAAGAAAACCATGCCGCCAACGCCTGTGGTCAGATTGGTGAAACGGTAGCACTCGATGACGCCATCCAAGTGGCATTGGAGTTTGCGAAAAAGAACCCAGATACTCTGATCATCGTTACCGGTGACCATGCACATACCAGCCAGATCATTCCAAGCAGCCCGATCATTCCAAAAAGCATTATCGGTCAGTTGGTTCCAGAAGGTGCTGCTAGCCCAGGCAAAACAGTTGCTTTAAAAACCAAAGACAATGCGGTCATGACCCTCAACTATGCAACCTCCACAGGTCCTTTCCAAGAACATACTGGCGCGCAAGTGCGTACTGCGGCTTATGGTCCACGTGCTGCCAATATTTCTGGCCTACTCGATCAAACCGATTTGTTCTTTATCATGCGTGATGCGCTGGGCATCAAAGCCACTAGCGCCAAATAAACTGCCACAGTGTGTCGTGAGCAACTCATGATGCAGCAGCGCTAACGTAGAAATCAAACGTGTAAAAAAGCAGTGCTCATGCACTGCTTTTTTTATCGTCATATCGCCTCAACAGCAACAAGTGTTTCGGCAGTAAGCATCAATTACATTTGTGATTGGATATAGTTTTGTAGACCAATCAACTCGATTAAACCGATTTGTTTTTCCAACCAGTAGGTATGATCTTCTTCAGTATCGGTCATTTGCTGGCGTAACATATCACGTGTGACATAGTCACCTTTGTCTTCGCACAACTTCACACCTTGGGCCAGTTTTTCACGTACATCGTACTCAAGTTTAAGATCCGCTTTTAAGCAAGACACCACATCGCTACCGACATCAATATCATCACGTTGCATATTCGGTGTGCCTTCAAGGAACAATACACGGCGAATAATTGCATCTGCATGCTGTGCTTCTTCTTGCATTTCATGATCGATACGTTCGTAGATTTTGCTTAAACCCCAATCTTCATACATACGTGAATGAATAAGGTACTGATCACGGGCAGCCAGCTCACCACCGATCAACATATTTAAATAGGCTACGACTTCTGGATTACCACGCATTGCACACACTCCATATTATTTGCGGACATTATGAACATATTCTTGCGAATATGCAAAATTAAAAGTTTCGTAAGTTTTTGATTTATTTGAAATTAAAATGAGAAACATACGCATTTACATCATTTCAAATCCAATTTCAATATATAAAATAAGCCTTTGCAGTTATTCAATTAAGCCTCAAGCGAGGTGATTTTCACCGAAATGACTGTATTAAAAATTGTAACCAATACAAATAGGTCTTATTTATACGCAGGCTGATACTGTAATCAAATATAAAGCCAGCCTGTAAAGCAAATCTTGCCTCTCCCTACAGTCAGCGCAAGACTCTCCAAAAAACACTTATAAAACAACTATATAAAAAATAATATCCGGCGCTGTACAGCAACAGCTGGCACGGACCTGATCATACTCAGACTTACAAACGGTGACATCATATTGGAGTGCGGCTTCAGGCCCTGATTAACAATTAAAACCCTCAGCCGATCTCGACCTATGCTTTAAACTGGACCCTGACCATATTCGGCCATCAGTGCTAGAAATTCGGCTTCATTGATGACACGAATCCCGAGCTTTTCGGCTTTTTCTAGTTTGGAACCCGCCTTTTCTCCCGCCACCAAACATTTGGTTTTACTTGAGATACTGCCACTGACCCGCGCACCCAAAGCCTGTAAATACTGAGTCGCTTCATCACGACCGAGTTGGCTCAGTGTGCCAGTAATTACCCAGCTTTCGCCATTGAGCGGCTGACGGGTTGGTGCGATGGGCGCATCCCAATGCAAGCCCGCAGCCTTGAGGCGTGTTAAAACCTCTAAGTTGTGGGGTGCTTTGAAGAAGTCAAAGATCCATTCTGCCGTGATATCACCGACATCAGGAGTTTTCTTTAAGGCCTCGACATCGGCAGCGGCCAAGGCCTCTAGGGTTTGAAAGGTATTCGCCAACATCCGTGCGGTGGTCTCACCTACGCCACGAATCCCCAGCGCATAAATAAAGGCAGCAAACGTGGTTTTCTTACTACTTTCAATCGCATCGAGTAGGTTCTGTACC
>JASLIY010000168.1 GCA_030152675.1 Acinetobacter sp. | reverse complement strand
GACGACGATAAACGATTTGTTTTGGAAAACAGCATCGCCGTATTTACGGTCACGTGTTAGACCCGCAAAGTCTGCAACTAAGGCGTCCCAACGTTGGCAAATCAACATTATTTAATCAGATTACCAAGAGTCGTGACGCCTTAGTTGCAGACTTTGCGGGTCTAACACGTGACCGTAAGTATGGCGATGCTGTTTTCCAAAACAAATCGTTTATCGTCGTCGATACGGGGGGGATTGGAGAAAGCGAAGCTGGTATCGATGCCTACATGGCTGAGCAGTCTAAAACTGCAATCGACGAAGCCGATATTATTATCTTTGTGGTCGATGCGCGCGCAGGCTTACTGGCTTCTGATGAGCAAATTGCACGTGAAATCCGTACCATGGGCAAGAAAGTCTATTTGGTTGCCAACAAAGTGGACGGTGTACATGCCGAAGCCGCTGTGGTTGAGTTTTTCCAACTCGGCTTTGGTGAGCCGATTCATGTTGCGGCCAGTCATGGTCGTGGCGTGGCACAAATGCTTGAAGATGTGTTGGCTGATGTGCCTGAAGACGAAAGCCCAGACGAACATGACAAAAACACCGGTCTACGTTTGGCGGTGATCGGTCGTCCAAACGTGGGTAAATCCACGTTGGTGAACCGCTTACTCGGTGAAGACCGTGTGGTGGTATTTGACATGCCAGGGACCACGCGTGATTCGGTCTATATCCCGTTTGAACGTAACGAACGCAAATACACCTTGATCGATACTGCGGGTGTACGCCGCAAAGGTAAGGTTGATGAGATGATCGAGAAATTCTCGATCGTCAAAACCCTACAAGCCATCAAAGATGCGCATGTGGTGGTGGTGGTCTTGGATGCGCGTGAAGGTGTGGTTGAGCAAGATCTCCACTTGATCGGTTATGCGCTTGAAGCTGGTCGTGCCATGGTGATCGCCATCAATAAATGGGACAACATGACTGAGTACGATCGTAAGCAATGTAAGTTGGACGTGGATCGTCGTTTTGACTTTATTCCTTGGGCCAAAGTACATTTGATCTCTGCTTTACATGGTACTGGGGTGGGTGATCTCTATCCATCAATCCATCGTGCCCATGAGTCTTCAAACCTCAAAGTATCACCAGCCAAATTGACTCAAATTCTCAATGACGCCACGGATGCGCATCAACCGCCAATGATCAGCGGTCGTCGTATTAAAATGCGTTATGCGCATATGGGTGGACAAAATCCACCGACTATCGTGGTGCATGGTAACAAGGTGGATAAAACCCCTGCGGATTATCGTCGTTATCTGGAAAACGTTTTCCGTCGTGTGTATAAACTCGAAGGTACGCCAGTACGGATCGACTTTAAGACCTCTGAAAACCCATTTGAAGGACGTAAATCAGAGATTAACGAACGCGTGGCAGCACGTCGTCGCCGTTATGTGCAGAAGTTTAAGAAAGCGGAAAAGAAATTTAAAAAGTAATATGCATTGAGCTGATGTGCTTGCGCTGAACCGGTTTTCATGGGGGTTCAGCTCAGCATCTTGGTTTGCTGTGAGTTTGCAGTAATAGACATCAATGATAAAAAGCGATGCTCAATGCATCGCTTTTCTTAAAATAAAAAATGTAACAGCAAAGTGTCTTTGTGTGTTTTTTTGTGACATAGCTGCTATAATCCGCCGCATTAAATCACCAATATTCTAATTACAACGATCACGATTGTTATGATCCAGATACATTTATCTCAGCTTCATTATAGCTGTATGGGGGAGACCCAGCCTGCACTCGCACAGATTCCAGCGATGCAGCGTCGGCGTTTGTCTGCTGTTGCTAAACTTGCATTACATAGTGCAATTCAGAGTTTGGCAGGTACAACGGTGGATTATATTGTGTGGGCATCGCAATATGGCGATGAAGCCAAAACACTCAAAATTTTAGCTGATGTATTACAGGATCAGACCCCTTCACCGACTTTATTTTCCACCTCAGTGCACAATGCGGTTGCGGGACTGTATTCGATTTTATGTCAGGATGCGACCCCCTCGACCAGTCTTTGTGCGACTTGGTCGGAAGCGCTGATCGAAGCCTATGCCTATCTCAAAACCCATGCCGCTACACGAGTACTGCTGGTGTATTATGATGAGCCTTTGCCTGCGCTATACCAAGAATATCGTGACTTTGAAGGCTTTGCTTTGGCGGCAGTGTTAGAACTAGACAACGCCAATCTGAGCTTTGATCCTGACTATGCGCAGCCTGAGCTTAAGTCTCTTGATCCGCATCCAATGTCGCTCGAAGAACATCGCTTTAAGTATCAAGATGCTTTGAATTTTTACCAGTTTTGGCAGCAGCCCAATTTGACTGAGCAGGGTGGGTGGCGTAAATGCTAAAAACAGAAAAGATCAAACAAATCAAACAAAAGGCAAACTATGCTTGGCGTGTGGCAGCGACAGGATTCAGCTTTGCCAGTTTTGGGATTGGCGGCGTTGCCATTGGTACGGTGATTGCGCCTTTGGTCAAACTCAGTAGTCGTGATCCCATCCTGAGACAACAACGTGCGCAGCAGATCATTCATCACAGTTTTAATGGCTTTACCCAGATGATGATCAAGCTCGGCTTGATGACGTATGAGGTTGAGGGTTTAGAAAAATTACAGCATAGTCGTCAAGAGTTGGTGATTGCAAATCATCCGACACTGGTGGATGTTGTGATGCTGATCGGATTGATGGAACAGGCCAATTGTGTGGTTAAACAAAGCCTATGGTCCAATCCATTTACTCGGGGGCCTGTGCAAAGTGCGGGCTATATCCTCAATGCGGGTTCAGCACAGTTTGTACAGGACTGTGTGCATAAGCTACAACAGCAGCATGCTGCATCCTTGGTGATTTTCCCTGAAGGGACACGCACCGCACGGGGTCAAGTGCTGAATGATTTTCAGCGCGGCGCAGCCAATATTGCACTTCGTGCCAATGCGCCTATCCGACCTATTTTGATACGATGCACACCGTCGACTTTAACCAAAAATGAAAAGTGGTATCACGTACCGGTTCGGCCATTTCATATTCAAATTACGGTATTGGAGGCAATTCAGGTCAAGGATTTACTTGAAGATTTTCAGGAGAATCAGATCAGCCCCAAGCAGGTCCGTCAATTGAATCAACAATTACACGCATTTTTTAACCAAGAGTTATCAAAGAATGAGCAATCTTGCTGACGAATTAAAGCAAATGATTATTGACGTGCTGGTCTTAGAAGACATCAGCATTGATGATATAGACACAGATGCCCCCCTATTTGGGGACGGTTTAGGTTTGGATTCAATTGATGCCTTAGAGCTCGGTTTGGCACTCAAGAAACGTTATAGCATTCATTTAAATTCAGAATCTGACGATACCAAACAACATTTTAAATCAGTGCAAAGCTTAGTGGCTTTGGTTGAAGCGCAGACATCTGCATAAGGGGTTTTATGTTAACAGAACAACAAGTACTCGCGGAATTACGCGATTGGATGGAAGAACTATTTGAAATCGAACCTGAAGCTGTTCAGCTCGATGCTCAACTTCAATCTGATTTGGATGTCGATAGTATTGATGCGATCGATTTGGTCGTCAAAATTAAGGCTTTGACGGGGAAGCAAGTTCAGCCTGAAGATTTTAAAAATGTCCGCACGGTTCAAGATGTAGTGACCGTGATACAGGCCATGACCAAAGAATGAAAATGCTGCTAAAAGGGGGCATCGCAATCTGTTTTTTGCTTTATCCCTTTTTGGTGGGCTATAGCATTTTAAATGGGCAACTGATCTGGATCAGCGGCCTATTGATCATTTTGGGGCTTTACCGCTTATTCTCGCGCAATAATATGCTGCTGTGGCCTTTGGCTACATTTTCAATTCTGTGTGGTGGATTGAGTTTGCTGCTGAGAGATCAGGCTTGGTTAAAGCTTTATCCGGTCCTGATGAGTGTCGGTGCGCTGATCATTTTTGCCAGCACCTTATTTCGTCCGCCCTCAATGATCGAACGCTTTGCACGGATTCAACAGGCAGATTTGCCCGCGTCTGGTGTGATCTGGACCCGAAAAGTCACCATTGTTTGGTGTATTTTTTTTGCCATCAATGCACTGATCGCATTGACAACGGTGTTGCTGGGAAATCTCAAGCTGTGGATGCTCTATAACGGCTTTATTTCTTATCTGCTGATGGGCACGCTGTTGGGGGGTGAGTTTTTATTACGCAAGCGTCATCAACGCAAACATCATGTGAGTAATCAATAAATTTATGTTGTGTCATTTCCGAACCCACCTTCAGTCTGATCGTATCTTATGTCTCGATGCGGAACTTAAGCCTATTCGCTTTCAACAGTTTTGGCAGGATGTGGCTGAGCAGTCGCAGGCAATTCAAGCACTGGCACAGCCGCAGTGGGCACTTTGGGAACACGATAGCTATACATTTTTGGTGTTATTGTTTGCAGGATTATTGGCGAAAAAAAGCATCATCTTGCCACCGCATCGGGTGCCTGATCTAGAACAGCGCTTGGCCGCGGAACAGATTTTTTTTCTTGAGCGTCAAGCTTGTTTAGACGCCCAAACCCATCGAGTCGCGGCGATACAGCCTTCGGACTTGGATGAGGCTTGTTTAACCCAAGCACAGTTATATTTTTATACCTCGGGTTCGACAGGAGATGCCAAACAGATTCCACGTAGTCTTCAGCAGTTGCTGAATGAAGTGCAGGGCTTGGATCAAAGTTTTCAGTTGTCGAGTGACGATGTGGTGTTGGCCACGGTCAGCCATCAGCATATTTATGGTTTGTTA
>JASLIY010000119.1 GCA_030152675.1 Acinetobacter sp. | reverse complement strand
CACAACACTAATCATGATATCCCCTTGCACATTGACGACGGTGCGCACAGTATCTAATAAGCGGTCAATCGGTAACAAGATCGCAATCGCCTCCGCGGGCAAGCCCACAGACTGCAGCACCATAATCATGGTCACCATCCCCGCACTTGGAATACCCGGCGCACCCAGTGATGCAATCATCGCAGTTAAGCAAACAATCAACTGTTGTGTCAGGCTCAACTCCAAGCCCATCAGATTGGCAATAAACAGTGCCGCTGCGGCTTCATAGAGTGCCGTACCATCCATATTCAGCTGAGAACCCAGGGGGATGACAAAGCCTGCTGTTTGCGGACGTACTCCTAAATTTTGCTGTGCGCATTGCATCGACAAGGGCATGGTCGCAGAACTAGAGCTGGTGGCAAAAGCAGTGATCAAGGCTGGGCGTGCACCTTTGAAAAAGCGTAAAGGATTCATGCCACCGAAGATCCAAAGTAACAGTGGCAGTACCACCAGACCATGGAAAATCGTGGTTCCGGTCACCACCAAGGAAAACTCTAGCAAGCGACTCAAGACTGAAATATCCTCCGTCGCGATCAGCTTGGCCAATAATGCAAAGATCCCCAAGGGCGCCAGTTTCATCACCCAAGAAATCATCAGCATCATCATTTCAAAAAACTGCTGACTCAGACTACGCACGGTTTTAAAACGTTCGCCTCCCGTCACCAATGCCACACCGATCAACAATGCAAATAACACCACGGCGAGCACATTGCCTTCCGAAAATGCCTTAAAGGGATTGATCAGGGTATTTTGAATAAAATTGGTCAGGAATGAAGATGGGGTCAGCGTATCTGGTGTTTGATGTTGCGCCATGGCCTCTTGGAACAAGGCAATATCCACCCCTTTACCGACTTCAAAAAGATGTGCACTGCCGAGACCCAAGATCAGCGCCAAGGTGGTGGTGGTGGCAAAACACAGTAAGGTGATCTTCCACACCCGCCCCAACTGACCACCCGATTGCAGGTTGGATACACCCACCACGATCGAGCTAAAAATTAGTGGGATCAACAGCATTTTTAACAAACCAATAAAAATACTGCTGGCAATATTTAAACCATACAGACTGCTCTCAACGAAAGCGCCTGCTGGGATTGAATTGAGGAAAAAACCAAAGGCGACACCAAAAATGGCTGCGACTAATATTTGGGTATTGAGGCTCATTGCTTTTCAATTATTTTTAGTTAGCTTGGCTGCACTATGCCACGACTTGAAGGTGCAATCGAGAGCAGCCAGTCAAATTAATCTGAAAACTATGGTTAAAATTCTGATAAAACAGAGGCGATTAATTTAATCGCCTCTCAATATGAAAAGTTGTTTATTGGGTTTCGATTTCACGTACTCGGATTAAGCCTTCTTGGGTGGTACTACAGACCAGCTCACCGTTTTGCCACATGCGGCCAAAGTTCAAACCACGCGAACTGGCACTCACCGTGGCCTCCATGTCATACAGCATCCATTGATCTGCGCGCACAGGCTTATGGAAATAGATCGCATGATCGATACTGGCACACTGCACACTTGGCGATAAATAATTTAAACCATGCGGTCTTAATGCCGTCACCATTAAAGTGTAGTCCGAATAAAACGCCACAATCGCCTGATGCAAGGAAATATCCTCCAACACATCTGCAGGCAATTCACCATGCGTTTTTAAATAGTGCGCATAATTGGGTGCTTCAGGTTGTGGTTGAAACGGATTACTGGCCTGCACTGGACGAATTTCGATTTGACGTGGACGCATAAACGCCGTGCGAATATTTTCAGGGATAAAATCAATTAAGTTCTCTTTGAGTTTCTGCTCAGAGACTAAACTTTCTGCTGGTGGATAATCAGGTGCCTCAATTTGATAACTGATCCCCTCTTCAGGATGAGCAAAAGATACCATGGCAGAGAAAATCGTCCGGCCATGTTGAATGGCACGTACTTGACGACTTAAGAAACTCCGGCCATCTCGGAGTTTGTCCACTTCATAAATAATCGGGGCATTCACATCTCCCCCATATAGAAAATAGGCATGTAGTGAATTCACTGGGCGATCTGCAGTATAAGAGGCCGCACGTAATGCCTGACCCAACACCTGTCCACCAAAAACACGCTTCCCGACTAAATTACGGCTTTGTCCACGAAATATATGTTCTTCTAGTTTCTCTAGTGTTAAAAGCTCTACCAATTCTTTGGTTAGTTCATTCATACTTAGACTATCCTTCTTGATCTACAGATCCTGATGATCGTGAATTGATTTAAATGATGATGATTGAAATGAATTGCGGCAGGCGCTATTTTGCCATAACTTTAAAGTAAATATCGCGACCTTGATTAACTGTATTGTCATATTCGTTATTTGATATAATCCGAACAAATACATTTTTTAAAACAGACCCATTCACTCATACCCAGACCATACAAGGTAGAGAACACGATGTTCTGAGTGAAATGAATTAAAATGTTTCCCCCAGTGCTTCCCAACGGCTGCGTCATTCGCTAGGAGTTTTTATGTCCAAGAGTAGTTTTGGTCAAATATATCGTCGACTTTCCAGTAAACTACTTGACCTTGTGGTCACCCCACATGTGCTTGGCGAGGTTCCTCAAAACAGCAGCCCACAACCTGTAGAAGCGAGTAGCACAGCAGACGCTGTCACGGAACCGCAGAAAGTCACATGCTATATCTTACAAAACTATTCACGTAGTAATGCGCTTGTGGTCGATGGTGAAACGCGTCGCCTAAAGTTACAACCGGCGCTGGATGCCATGACTTTGGGTGAACATCGTGAACGTACTGCGGTGATCTTCTTACAACACCAAGATGAAACCAATTTACTGAATCCACCGAATTATACATTTCCTCCCCGTTTGATTCGCTTAATTGAATTATTAGAAAAAAATCCAGAGCTTGATGTCGATTTGGTACCCGTCACTGTTCTTTGGGGCCGCACACCAGACAAAGAAGATTCTTTATTTAAACTTTTATTTACCGATACTTGGGCAACGCCAAGCAAAGTTAAACAGCTCATGAATATTGGCTTACATGGTCGCCAATCTTATTTGGAGTTCCATTCAGCCCAATCCCTACGCAGTATGGTTGAGTTTGCCACAGAGCAGCACCCTAACCTATCACCTGCAACCTATATCATCAATCAACTCAATGATTTCTTAGACCGTCAACGTGAAGTGGTTCTCGGCCCTGACTTGTCAGACCGCCGTAACGTGATGCAGTCATTGATCAAATCTCAAGACGTTCAAGACGCGATTCGCAAAGAAAGTATCCGTGCCAAGATCAGCATGGTCGAGAGTGAACGTCGTGCGATTGGTTTCGTGAATGAAATCGCATCTGACTACTCTGCTTCAGCCGTACGTTTTGCCGATATGGCGCTCACCCGCCTATGGACGCAACTGTATGATGGCGTTGAAGTACATAATTTTAGTACCGTACGCGAACTGGCCAAAGACTACGAGATTATTTATACCCCATGTCACCGCAGCCATATCGACTACTTATTGTTATCCTATGTGATCTATCGTCGTGGTTTGATGGTGCCGTATATTGCCGCAGGTGATAACCTCAACTTACCATTCGTAGGTCAGTTACTACGTGGTGGCGGTGCATTCTTTATCCGTCGTTCATTCCGTGGCAATGCGCTCTACACCTCTGTGTTTAAAGAATATCTTTACAGCATCTTGTCTCGTAACACCCCACTTGAATACTTTATCGAAGGTGGTCGTTCACGCACCGGTCGTCTCTTGCCACCGAAAACAGGCATGTTGGCGATGACCGTACATGGACATTTACGTGGTAGATCTAAACCGATCGTGTTTGTTCCAACCTATATTGGCTACGAGCGCTTGATGGAAGGTTCCACCTATGTGGGTGAGATGCAAGGTAAACCCAAAGAGGCCGAATCCATTTTTGGGATCTTGGGAACACTGAGAAAAATTGAGCGTATCTTTGGTAAAGTTCACGTGAACTTCGGTGAGCCAGTATTCTTAGACAAGTTGCTCAAAGAACACGGCGCAGATCAGATCCACATCGCACATAATGACGATCCAATTCCACCGGAAGTCTCTGCTGCGGTCAACAGTTCAGCCACTGAGATCTTGGAAAATATCAACCGTGCGGTGGTGATCAATCCAGTCTCACTGCTGTCGCTGATCTTACTCGCAACGCCGAAACATACCCTAGATGAAGAGATCTGCATCAAGCAGCTCGACACCTACCGTAAATTGGCTTCTGCACTGCCTTATGATGAGCGCACCCAGATCACGCCGTTGTCAGGCAAAGAAATCATCGCTTATGGTCTCAAACTAAAATTGATCAAACGTGTACAACACGTCTTGGGCGATATCATCGGGATCGAAGATAACCAAGCGGTTCTATTGACCTATTTCCGCAACAATATCTTGCATGCTTTTATCTTGCCATCACTCATCGCAGCCTTGGTTGAGCACAATGGTCGAATCAATCGCAATGATCTAAGCAACGTCATCCGCACCTTGTATCCATTCTTAAAAGCAGAGCTATATTTAAAATGGAAAGATGAAGAACTCCAACAACAGATCGACCTCTATGTCGATGCTTTGGCGGCAGCACATTTGATCATGATCGATGCTGAGGGTTGTCTCAATAGCCCAGTGCGTAACACTGAAGACCACAACCAACTCACTGTTTTGGCTGCACCGGTGATGCAAAGCCTTGAACGTTACTACATGACCTTGGCACTGATTACGCAACGTGGTTCTGGCAACATCTCGACCAGACAAGTTGAAGAACTCAGTCACCTCCTCGGTCAGCGTTTGTCGGTATTATATGAGTTCAACTCACCTGAGTTCTTTGACAAAGCGCTATTCCAAAGCTTTATCAAAGTGCTGACCCAACAAGGTTATATCAGCACCAATGAAGAAGGCGCGCTCACCTTTGATGATCAGTTCCGTAACGTCGCACAGTACGCTAACTTGGTGCTAGATGATGTGACCTTGCAAATGTTGCAACACATCACCTCGTTTACTGATGAAGAGCTTAAAGCTGCTATTGATGCCGTCGCCGCACAGAACGCGAAAAAACGTTTAAAGCGCAAGAAGAAATAGTTTTAATTCAGCCACACCATCAACCACTCAATCGAGTGGTTTTTTTACGCTTAAGTTGCCTCAAAGTTAAATCTCACTTTGGGAGCAATGATCAAAATGATGACATCATACACACATCTTAAATTCATGCGGCTCAGTGCTGTTGCAACAACGCCCAATAATCCTGAAAGCAATCCTGATGTTGCAACTCAAATCCTGTGTCACGCATACGCGTGGCGTATATTTTCTTGCCAGTCACGACATCCCCCAGCAAGCTTAACTGTGGCAGTTGTAACTGCTGTTGAAACCATTGAATAGTTTCATGCAAAGCAGTCGGTTGGTTGTTGCTCACAATATACGACGCTGCTGGTTGTTCCACGTGAATCAGTCCCGCCAAAAAGCGCGCCAGATCCTCGATATGAATCCGATTACTCCAGTGGATGCGGTCATACGTTTGAGTGTTGTGTGCCAGCTTGATCATGCGTGCTACTGAGTTGCCGTAGATACCGCTCGGACGAATAATACTGCAACGTTCAGGATAAGCCTGCTGCCAAGCTTGTTCCATCTCAAGCAGTAACTGCCCTTGTGCATCTGCAGGCTGAGCTTGAGTCTGGTCATCAATGTGCTGTCCAGCATTCTCACCATACACGCGAGTTGAAGACACCACGACCACACGTTGCAACGGATGCCGCGCCAAAGCCTGTACGATCGGCGCAACCGAATCGAGATAGGTATGTCGATACGCTTCTGCATCGCCTCGCGATGGTGACAACAACACATAGACCCAGTCGATGGCGGGAAGCTGACTCAAATTTAGATCGTGAATGTCTTGGATCAGATGGTTTGCACCATCCGCGGGTTTCGGGCTACGACTGATTGTGCTAATTTGATGCTCAGCGCCAAATAAATATTGGGCAACGCGTTGAGATGTTTTACCATAACCTACAAATAGTATATGCATTAAATAACCCAACTTACTGAACGAATTGAAAAAGATGAGAGGGCATGGCAACAGTCCATCAATTGCAAGGGGTCGGCCCTGCTGCTGCAGCTTTATTAGAAAAGCTCAATATTTTGACCATCGATGATTTATTGTTTCATCTGCCACGTGACTACGAAGATCGTAGCACGATCATTGCGATGAACCAATTGAGCGTCGGGCGGAGTTACTTACTTGAAGGCATCGTCAAATCAGTCGAATATCCACCAGGTAAACGCAACTCGATGGCGATCTTACTACAAGATGATTTCGGTAAAGTAACCTTACGCTTCTACCATATCTATAAAGCCCTCACCGATCGTGCCCAACCTGGCAATCGTCTACGCATCTTTGGAGAAGTTCGTGTCGGCGCGCGTGGTCTAGAGCTCTACCACCCTGAAATTCAACTCATCAGCTCACACACTGCTCTGCCTAAAACCCAACTCACCGCAATTTACCCCAGCACCGATGGACTGACTCAACCCAAACTACGCGACTACATCAATAAAGCTTTGCAACAACACAGTGATGAGTTGGTCGAACTGGTGCCGGAAAAACTCAGCAATGGCTACGCACTCAGTCAAGCGTTGAACTATATTCATCATCCGCCTGTGGATGCCAATATGCTGCAATTGGCACAAGCCACGCATCCCGCTCAGCAACGCCTGATCTTTGAAGAGTTGGTCGCTCATCAAATCAGCCTACTCAGTCGCCGTGCTTATATCCAACATATTCAGGCACCTGCCTTTGCCCCTAGTCGCGTACTGGTCAAACAGTTGCTGGCACAGTTGCCATTTGAAATGACACAGGCACAAAAACGTGTCTCCAAAGATATCCTACAAGACCTGTCTCAAGCCAAGCCCATGCTGCGTTTGGTACAAGGTGATGTTGGTGCAGGTAAAACACTGGTCGCAGGCGTGGCGGCCTGTCATGCACTTGAAGAAGCTTGGCAAGTTGCCCTCATGGCACCGACTGAAATTTTGGCGGAACAGCATTATTTAAATTTCAAGAAATGGTTTGAGCCCTTAGGTCTGAATGTAGTTTGGTTGGCCAGTCGACACAAAGCCAAAGCCCGCGCTGAAATCGAACAACAGCTCAAAGATGGCAGCGCCCACCTCGTGGTCGGTACACATGCGCTGTTTCAAGATCATGTCGAATTTAACAAACTCGGCTTAGTCATCATCGATGAACAACATCGCTTTGGCGTCGATCAACGCCTTGCCCTGCGTAACAAAGGTCAGGACAATACCACCCCGCATCAACTGATCATGACAGCCACACCGATTCCACGTACTTTGGCTATGTCGGCCTATGGTGATCTAGATACCTCTATCATCGATGAACTCCCTCCCGGACGCACACCGATCCAGACTGTGACCATCCCCTTAGATCGTCGTGAAGAAGTGTTACAGCGTATCGTGAGTAACTGCTTGGATGGCAAACAAGCCTATTGGGTCTGCACCTTGGTGGAACAGTCTGAGACATTGGATGCCCAAGCAGCAGAAGCCACCTTTGCCGAAATTCAACAACGCTTTCCTGCGCTTAAGCTTGGCTTGGTACACGGCAAGATGAAATCTGAAGAAAAGCAAGCCGTAATGCAGCAGTTCAAAGACAATCAACTACAACTCTTAATCGCCACCACCGTGATCGAAGTCGGCGTGGATGTGCCGAATGCATCGATTATGGTGATTGAAAATGCGGAGCGTTTAGGCCTGTCACAGCTACATCAGTTACGTGGACGGGTTGGACGAGGCGCTCAAGCCAGTTTTTGTGCCCTATTGTATAAACACCCCTTGTCACAAAATGGCATAGAACGACTGAGAATCTTAAGAGAAAGTAATGATGGCTTTGTCATCGCGGAAAAAGACTTGGAATTGCGAGGTCCAGGCGAGTTACTTGGCACCAAACAAACCGGAGATATGGGATTTAGAGTCGCCAAACTTGAACGCGATGATCACTTATTGGCGCAGGCGCATCAGGTTGCAGGCCAAATCCTACAAGATCATCCTGTAGAAGCCGACGCTTTATTACAACGCTGGTTGCCACAGGCACCGCGCTATGCCTACGTCTAAACGCAATCCCCGACCTCAGCGTAACCTTGGCGCACCGCATCGCGCTCGAGCATATCAACACACAGCGACAATCATGCCGATGCTATATCGGCTACAGCAACGATTTAAACGCGCTCTGGCACGTATCCTACCCTGCATGCTGTGTGGCTTGGATCATCAGCACAATCATGGCCTATGTCAGGACTGTTGGCAGGATTTACCTTGGTCAAAACACACGATTCATCGACATGAACAAGATATTTTGGTTGCCTGTCACTATCGCTTTCCGATTGATCGGCTGATTCAAAAATTTAAATATGAACAGCATCTGCATTATCAAGCGCTCTTCGCGGCCTGCATACTGAGCTTGGATCTGCCTCAAGTTGATGCCTTGGTGCCTATGCCAATATCAAAACAACGCCTGATCGAGCGTGGCTACAATCAAATGAAATTGATCGCAGATACGGTGTCGGCGCAACTCGAACTCCCCATCTGGCAACCGATTATTCGCGCTGCGCAGCACGCGCAAAAAGGCTTAAGCCGAGTTGAACGGCTAGAACAGATCGAGCAGCAGTTTCAGGCCAGTCCCACGCTTAAACACCACTATCCACGCGTGTTAATCCTTGATGATGTGGTCACCACAGGCAGCTCAGTACATGCGCTGGCGCAAGCCCTAAAACAATTGGGTTGTACTGAAGTCTATATTGCTAGCATTGCCGCGGGGCAACTCAAACCTCAGCGCTGGCAAAGTGCTGCTGGCACCACGGAATCACCACCTCAGTCGTCAGTGGTGCCAACAATGCCGGATCAGTCAAATCATCAGCATCGAGACTCAACCAACGCATTTCTGCAATTTCAGCATCGATCTTTGGTGCCTGTGCTAACTTGACCCAATACACATAGCTGACCAATTGGTGATCCGCTTCATTGGCGGCCATGGTTTCAAAGCGACCGATAAATTGCTGAATCTCAGCATCAGCACCGATTTCTTCTTTAATTTCCCGAAGCATGGTCACTTCGGGTAACTCATTGGCTTCAAGTTTTCCACCGACCTGCATAAAGAAAGCGGTGTTGCGTTTACGCACCAACAGAATTTGCTGCTGATCATTATAAATTACAGCCGCAGCCACGGTGATTTGCTTCATGTTTAAAGTTCCACCAATGCCTGCTGATCGACGCTGCCCCATTTCGGTTCAGGTGCAACATAATCCTCAAAGTGCTGCAAGATAGCTGCAATCGATTCGGTACAGATCAAGGCATCGGTAAATCGAGACTTGGTAAAACCTTTGTCTGCCGTTGAACGGATAAAGCGCATCAGCTCATCATAGAACCCATTGACGTTTAAAAAGGCACACGGCTTGAGATGAATCCCCAGTTGCGCCCAAGTCCACTGTTCAAAGATTTCTTCTAAGGTTCCAGCCCCACCCGGCATCGCCACAAATGCATCGGCGAGTTCTGACATTTTGGTTTTGCGCACATGCATATTTTCAACAATATACAACTCAGTTAAATCAGGATGTGCCAACTCACTATCCACTAAACTTTGTGGCATGACGCCAATCACACGACCACCAGCTGCGAGTGCACTGTCTGCTACAATGCCCATTAAACCAGAACGACCACCACCATAAACCAAGGTTTTTCCTTGTTTTGCAATCATTTCACCTGTTAAATGTGCTTGCTCTGCGAATTTTGGATCAACTCCTAAAGCGGATCCACAAAAAACAGCGATTGATTTCATATAAGATGCACCTTGTTATCTAAATGCCATGCCGCAAAAATAAACGGGCGAGAGAAATATTGCTAAATCCACGATCTAAACCGTGTTTTTCAGCAATTCCTTGTCTAAAATACACCCATCAAATGACCCCGTGCCGTGCAGGGAGAACAAGACACAATGCTCGAAGCCTTTTATGCCACTGAACGCGGTAGCCTTGAAGATGCCACCATTAACGGCGGCTTTGATCTACACCCCGAATTGGTTTGGGTCGACTTAATCGCACCCTCCCAAGAGGAACAGCAGTGGGTCTTTGATGCCTATGAGCAAAACCTGCCCACGCTTAAATCACTTGAGGATATTTCCTCATCTGCACGTTTTTACCGAGATGATGATGGTATCTTGCATATCAGCACCTATTTTCTAACTAAAAATAAAAACTATCAAGTTGATACCGATCCAGAAGACAGTAGCAATATGCTGGCCACCGTACAAACTGTGGCTTTTATTCTGCATAAAGAACGGCTATTTACACTACGGGGTGAAAAGCTAGTTGCCTTTCGTGCCTTTCGTGCCCGAGCCCGACGCAATGACTATGATCTGGACTATAAAGACCCAGTCTGGTTGTTACTCGGCCTACTCGAGGCAAAACTCGATGAACTTGCGGATATCTTAGAAGATATCCACAAAGACCTCGAACTCTACTCCACCGAAGTGCTCAATAACCGTCATCGTGAACAAATGCTTGACCTCGATGACATGATCACGCGTCTGGCACAAAAAGAAGATATGCTCGGAAAAGCCCAACTCTGCTTGATTGATCTTAGACGCGTGCTGACCTTTCTCTCTCGACCACGGGCGCTCGGCAGCCATATCTATGATGCCGACATCCGCGAGTTAAGCGAGGACGTACGTTCGTTGGTTGAGCATGACGCGTTCTTGTTTCAAAAAGTCCGCTTCCTGCTAGATACCACCTCAGGCTTTATTAACACCGAGCAGAATGACACGATCCGTCGCTTCTCGATCTTACCCAGCATGCTCGCCCCACCGATGTTGATCGCCAGTATCTATGGGATGAACACCGAAATCCTCCCCTTTGCACACGGGGCGACCAGTTTCTTTGTGGTGATCAGCATCTTGGTCTTTTTCTTTATCGGACCATTGGTCTATTTCAGATGGAAAAAATGGATCTAAAAAAAGCACTGCCTAGATCTAGGCAGTGCTTTTTAGACTTTAAGCTGTACTTTTAGAGCACGATGTTTTTAACGGCAAAATACCGAGCATCAGCTAGACCATGCGTAAATCATGCTCTAAATGACAAGACTGAATGATCTTCAACATCTTCTCTGGCACTGCTTTAAAAATCAGCCCATTGACCTCAGGGGTATGCCGCAACCAGCGAATCAATACCGCCAGTGCTAAGGTATTGGCACCTTGCAAAGCAGATAAATTGACCGTCATTGGAAAATTCTGTTCTGCCTGAATACGACGTAAGCCATTCAAATACAAGCTTTCAGCGTTATCAAAATTGACTTCACCAGAGAGGTACAATTCCTGATTTTTAAACTCAATCACCGCACAACTCCTGTTCATTCAAATATTTACTCATTCATCGATTGAAGCGTTTATTCACTTGTTCGATGAATGCTTAGATTACTTCTTCACCGCTGCATCAGCATCTGGTTTAAAGGTTGCAATTGCTTTATCCAAGTTGCCACCATTGAGTTTCACGTTGGCCGCAAACTGATTACGGAACTGTAAACCTAAGTCGATTCCAGAGACGTTGATATTACGGATTTTCCATTGATTTGAGTTTTCAACCAATTGGAAAGACACCGGAATCTTGTCTGCTTTGTTAACAAAGTCGATGGTCACGACTGGGAAACGGCTGCCTGTATCTTTATATGGGCGCATTGAGTAACTTTGGTTCGTGTATTTTGCAAATGCAGAACCGTAGTTTTCAATTAAAGTTTCACGGAAATTCTTCTCAAACTGAGCACGCTGTGCAGCACTACTGTTTTGATTGGTTGCATAGGTTCCCATGACGATTCGGGTAAATGCTTGCGAATCAACATAAGGGTCAAGGTTTTGACGAATAATCGTTTTGACCGCCTGCGGGTTGTTTTGCAATTTAGCATGATCTGCTTTTAGACGAGTGATCAAACCATCTGCAACACGCTTCACAAAGACGGGTGGTGTTTCTGCTGGCGCTGCATATACAGTGGTTGCCATCATGGTGCTCAAAACACCAGCTGTCAGGGTCGTCTTCAATAATAGATTCATATTTAAATCACTCCGATTATGCTTATTCAACAAATGAGGTCTGAGCATCTGAATCAGCAACTGCGGCAGAGCCAGCAGAAGATTGATCAGCAGATTTAGTTGCACCACCCGTAATAAACTTAGAAATTAGGTCTTCGAGGTCCATTGTCCCTTGCGTATTGGCGATACGATCGTTGCGCTTGAGATAATGTAAACCACCGCCCGGTACAACTTTCAAATACTTTTCACCCAATAAACCGTTGGTTGCCACCATAATATAAGCATCTTCATCGATACTGGTGATAGATTTCATGTTACCAATCAGTTGTTGTTCCATTACTTTTTGTTTTGCTGTATCCGCAGATTGGTAATCGGAACTATAACGTAATTCTTCGAGTGCATTTTGCTGCACGGTTTTCAACTGTGCTGCATTAAAGCTGGTCAGCTTGCCATCAAGATCGAACTCGACCGTGGCATTGCGTGACACCGGGTCCAAAGTAATCGAATCAACACGGCCAATCGTGACCCCACTCATGGTGACTTTGGCACGCGGCTTCAAGCCATTCACATTGTCAAATTGCGCCGTCATGCTATAGCTGTCGCGTAGATTTGTACCGACTAAGCCACTGACTTTCATCGCTAAAAAGAACATCGCGATACCGAAGATAATGACTAATATACCTACGGTCAGTTCACTTGCACGTGATTTCATCAAATTCCTCCAAACATGACCGCAGTCAACACAAAATCTAAGCCTAAAACACAAAGAGATGAATACACCACGGTTCTCGTGGTTGAAGTCGCAATACCTTCTGAGGTCGGTTCACAAGCATAGCCTTGATACACCGCAATCCAGGTACAGACAAAGGCAAATACAATACTTTTGATGATGGTTCCATTGACCACATCCTGCATGAACTGCACATTGCTTTGCATGCCACTCCAGTACGAACCTTCATCCACACCGAGAAAATCAACGCCAACCATTTTACCGCCCATGATACCGATCGCAGCAAAAATCACGGAAAGCATCGGTAGACTGACGATCCCGGCCCAGAGTCGCGGCGAGACGATACGTTTAAGCGGATCAACACCGATCATTTCCATGCTCGACAACTGCTCGGTGGCTTTCATCAAGCCAATCTCAGCGGTCAATGCCGAACCCGCACGACCAGCAAACAGCAGTGCCGCAACGACGGGTGCCAGTTCACGTAACAAAGTCAAAGACACCATGGTGCCTAGCATCGCTTCCGAACCGATATTGACCAAGATCGAATGACCTTGTAGTCCCAAGACCAAGCCAATAAATAAACCGGAGACCGAAATGATCAGCAATGACAGCACACCGACACGATACATTTGATAAATAAAAAGCTTTACCCCCAAAACACTGGGAGCTGAAAGCAAAATCTGCAACAACATGATGGTTGCAACGCCAATTCCGCGCACACGTTCAATTACGCGTCTACCTAATAAGGCAATGGCATTCATGAACGCACCTCATTTTTTAAATAGGCTTGATGGGTAAATTGATAATCCACTGGACCTTCAATCGAGCCCGATAGGAACTGCTGCACGAAGGCAGAGGGATGTGCTTTTAACTGATCCGGCGTGCCCTCACCTTGAATCACCCCTTCAGCCACCACATAAATATAGTCAGCAATAGACAAAGTCTCTGCCACATCGTGGGAGACAATAATCGAGGTTAACTCTAAGGCTTCACGCAAAGATCGAATCAAACGCGTCAACACCCCTTTCACGATCGGGTCTTGGCCGGCAAAAGGCTCGTCATACATGATCAACTCAGGATCAAGTGCGATCGCACGAGCCAGCGCAACACGACGGTTCATACCGCCCGAAAGCTCCGAAGGCATCAATTGTTCAGCACCACGCAATCCAACGGCCTCAAGTTTTAAAGCCACCAATTCTGCAATTAAATGTTCAGCCAAACGCGTATGTGCTCGGATCGGGAACGCCACGTTTTCATAAACAGACATGTCGGTGAACAGTGCACCACTTTGAAATAACATGCCCATACGTGCGCGCGCAGCAAAGAGCTCACTGCGTGACATGGTGACTAAATTGATCCCATCAAACAGCACTTCACCTTGGTCGGGCGTGAGTTGCCCACCAATCAGACGCAGTAACGTGGTTTTCCCCGTGCCAGAAGGCCCCATAATTGCGGTAATTTGTCCACGACGAATTTTCAAGTCGACCTTGTCATAAATGACACGTTCGCCTCGGTTAAAGCTTAAGTTTTTAACTTCAATCAAAGGCTCAGCCTCTAAACACACTGAGTTATTCATAACTGAACATTTTCCTGCAATTTATCAGCACGCATACTATACCACCATGAATTGGTGATAATGTACTGTTATTCATAGATAATAATAAGG
>JASLIY010000116.1 GCA_030152675.1 Acinetobacter sp. | reverse complement strand
CTCCCAGATACACCGATTTCCTTGTGGTTGATTCCGCCTGTTTTTCCGACGGATCGATTGGATGATGAAATTATTCGTCGGATCTGGAATGACACCCCGTATTGGATTTTTTGCTGGGCGTCGGGTTTGGCCATGGCACAGTGGCTATTGGCTGAGCCAGCGCATGTGAAGGACAAGGTGGTGTTGGATTTTGGTGCTGGATCTGGTGTGGTTGCGATCGCGGCGAAACTGGCTGGCGCTCGGCGGGTGATCTGCTGTGATATCGATCCGGTCAGTTTGGCAGCATGTCGTGAAAATGCACGGCTCAATCAGGTCGAACTTGAATACTTGGATGATTTATATCAGGCAGAGGCTGTAGACGTATTGTTGGCAGCTGATGTGCTATACGATCAATGCAATCGATTCTTTTTAGATGACTTCTTGAGGTTCGGCCAACAGGTTTGGGTGGCGGATAGTCGAGTGAAAAACTTTAGCCATCCGAAGTATCGCAAGCTCGATGAACGTAGTGCAACGACATGGCCAGATTTGGATGAATCCAAAGAATTTCGTAATGTCAGTTTTTATCAGTCACTTGTATTGCCTCATGCGTGAGGCAATGCAAGTACTTCATCGCTCAACAATTCAATCAATATTAATCAAAAAATTGAATGAGAACTTCTGATTATAAAGTGCAGGTATAGCGAACGACACGCAAGGTGCTCGGGCGTGTGTCTAATGCTTGGCGAGTTGCATAGTCTTCACTGTTATTTAAATTGGGTGTGTCAGAAAGACGGAATGAGGTACGGCTATTGCCAAGTTGTACTGCATGTTTGTCGGTTGCAGCATACGCTGGATTGGCAATTTCATTGATGCTCAGTACACTCAGTTTATAGGTTTTGTTGGCATCTAAGACTTTTCTGCAGGCACGTTGTAGTTTTTCTTCATCCATTTTGCGATCAGCACGTCCAGCAAGCGTGTAGGCCAAAGTTGCAGAGTTTTTATCTTGTCTTTCAATTTGATAGCCTGTTGAGCCATTAAACTGTCTCGGTGTGGATTGGCAACCTGCGAGTGCTAAAACGACACAGCCTAAACCCAATACTTTCATATTTTTCATAACCAAGTGTTCCTATACGTTCATTGAAACAGTATGCCATAGCGCCGTTAAATAAACGATCAACATTGCTGCGAAATGAAGGCAAATTTTCTTTTTATCCAATGATTCAATTGAGTTAAAGCATTGAGTTAATAGGTTGGTATCGCAAAATTTGATCTAGATATATGTCAACTAAAATGCTTAAAAAATAGATTACATTGATTTTAAGTCGAAGTGTTTACAGTGGCTGTTTAATATTCAAATCAGTGCTATAACTGATAAGTTGATACATGCACGAGAGAATAAAAAAGCCCAAAACAAGGGTGAAGATGCAGGCGAGTTACTTTCTGTGCCGCTCAATGAGGATACAGATCAGAGGTCATATCGATATGTATTGGTCTAAATGAACCACTTATGTAGGAATACAGTGATGACAGATATGCTAAATCAATTGGGTTGTTATGATGTTGTGGTCATCGGTGGTGGTATTAATGGCGTTGGTATTGCTGTAGATGCAGCTGGACGTGGTTTGTCGGTGTTTTTATGTGAGAAAGATGATCTGGCCAGTCATACGTCATCGGCGAGTAGTAAGTTGATCCATGGCGGATTGCGTTATCTAGAGCATAAAGAGTTTCGTTTGGTTCGTGAGGCTTTGGCTGAGCGGGAAGTGTTGTTGGCAAAAGCCCCACATCTGATTCGACCGATGCGGTTTATCTTGCCACATCGACCGCATCTACGTCCGGCATGGTTGATTCGAACCGGCTTGTTTTTTTATGATTATTTAGGCAAGCGTGAGCATTTGGCAGGCTCCAAGCTTTTGGATTTTGATCCAGTCGCAGGGCCTTTAAAACCTGAGATTAAGCGTGGCTTTGAATATTCAGACTGTGCGGTAGATGATGCACGATTGGTGGTGTTAAATGCGGTGCAAGCAGCAGAAAAAGCGGCGACTATTCAAACGCGGACGCGCTTTATCTCAGCTAAGCGTGAACAGGGCTTTTGGTCATTGCAATGTGAAAATCAACAAGGGGTATTTCAACTTCAAGCCAAGGCTTTGGTGAATGCTGCAGGCCCTTGGGCCGTTGATGTGATTAAAGATCAGTTGCAGTTGAGTTCTCCATATTCGATTCGTTTAATTCAGGGAAGTCATATTGTTGTGCCGCGAATCTATAGCGGTGAGAAGGCTTATATTTTACAGAACGAAGATCAGCGCATTGTATTTGCGATTCCATACTTGCAGGACTACACCTTAATCGGCACCACGGATCGTGAATATCATGGTGATCCCAATCATGTGGTGATCACAGCTGAAGAAGTCGATTACTTATTAAACGTGACCAATACACATTTCAAAACACAGCTTTGTACGGATGCAATCATTTCAAGTTTTTCAGGTCTAAGACCCTTATGTGATGATGAGTCTGACAATCCTGCTGCGATTACCCGCGATTATACGTTGGCTTTATCAAAAGGCTTGCTAGGAGAAGCACCTTTACTTTCAGTGTTTGGTGGTAAGTTGACCACATATCGTAAGCTTGCTGAAGCGGCCATGCATGAGCTAAAGCCTTACTTTCCAAAAATGACAGGCAGTTGGACTGAAAAATCTGCACTGCCTGGAGCTGAGGGCTTAGAGGGCATCGCTGATGTTGAACAATTGGTGCTTCAACTCAGTCAACAGATCTCGGACCTTCCTGCGTCTTTGGCGCAGCGCTGGGCACATGCCTATGGTACGCGGATTTGGTTGTTGTTGGATGGTCATGTGCAGCGTATGGAGCAATTGGGGCAAGACTTTGGCCATGGCTTGTACGCCATAGAGGTTGAATACTTGGTTGCAAGAGAGTGGGCGGTGACGAGTGAGGATATTTTGTGGCGGCGCTCAAAGTTGGGTTTAAAGTTTAAGGCGAATGAGATTGCGGCATTAGATGTATTTTTAGCTGAATTACATCGTAAGCGTATGCAGGAGTATGCTGCCTAAGCGAGTGATTAGAAGTGATGGTTGTCATGCAAAGCGCCATGAGGAAATAGCCATTAAAAAAGGCCGCCGAAGCGACCTTTTTATAACCAAGAATCAAATGAATTGATTAGGCTGATTTTTTCACTGAATCTAAGAGTTGATCTTGACGTGTTTTTAATGCTTGCGGTAAGCGCTCGCCAAGTTTAGCGAACAGTTCAGTGTGGCTTTCAAGCTCTTTGATCCATTGATCTTTGTCTTGAGCAGTCACGGTGTCAAACTGTTCTTTGGTGAAATCAAGACCGGTCCAGTTCAACTGTTCATAGGTTGGGACTAAGCCGATTGGTGTTTCAGTCGCATCTGCACGGCCTTCACAGCGATCGATGATCCACTCAAGCACACGCATGTTTTGACCAAAACCAGGCCAAACAAAGTTGCCTTCCGCATCACGACGGAACCAGTTTACATTGAAGATTTTTGGAAGTTTATTGCCAGCAGCTTCTGCTTGAACTGCAACTTTCTCACCCAACTCTAACCAGTGGTTGAAGTAGTCAGCCATGTTGTAGCCAGCAAATGGCAACATCGCAAACGGATCGCGACGTACGATACCTTGTTGGCCAACAGCAGCAGCAGTGGTTTCAGAGCCCATTGTGGCTGCTTTATACACACCATCAACCCAGTCAAATGCTTCTGAGATTAAAGGCACGGTATCTGCGCGACGACCACCAAAGATGAATGCAGAAATCGGAACACCGGCTGGATTCTCCCAGTCAGCATCGATTGAAGGGCATTGACCGGCAGCAACAGTAAAGCGAGCATTTGGATGTGCTGCTTTTTCTTCGCCTGTATGTGCTTGGCCTTTCCAGTTGGTGAGGTTAGCAGGTGCTTGTTTAGAAAGACCTTCCCACCAAACTTCGCCATTATCTGTTACAGCAACGTTGGTGTAGATGACATCTTTATGCAAAGTGGCCATACAGTTCGGGTTGGTTTTTGTGTTGGTGCCTGGTGCAACACCAAAGAAACCCGCTTCTGGATTGATGGCATACAAACGACCGTCTTGGCCTGGTTTGATCCATGCAATATCGTCACCGACGGTTTCGATTTTCCAACCTTCATAGCCTGCTGGTGGAATCAACATGGCGAAGTTCGTTTTACCACATGCAGATGGGAAGGCTGCTGCGATATAGTGTTTTTCGCCTTGCGGGTTAGTTACGCCCAAGATGAGCATATGTTCAGCTAACCAACCTTGTTCACGACCCATCGAAGATGCGATACGTAAAGCAAGACATTTTTTACCTAAGAGTGCGTTACCGCCGTAGCCTGAACCATATGACCAGATTTCACGTGTTTCAGGGTAATGAACGATATATTTTTCAGGATTACATGGCCATGCAACATCTTTTTGGCCTGCTGCTAATGGTGCTGCAACAGTATGTACACATGGAATAAATTCGCCATCTGTACCTAAGACGTCATAAACAGCTTTGCCCATGCGTGCCATTTTTGTCATGCTGACGGCTACATATGGTGAGTCTGTCAATTCGATCCCGATGTGGGCGATGTGACTGCCGAGTGGTCCCATTGAAAATGGAACAACATACAAGGTACGACCTTGCATTGCGCCATCAAATAAACCGTTCAGGCGAGCGCGCATTTCTGCAGGCGCTTCCCAGTTGTTGGTTGCACCAGCATCTTCTTGCTTTTCAGAGCAGATGAACGTACGTCCTTCTACACGTGCCACGTCAGATGGATCAGAATTTGCTAAGTAAGAACCAGGATGTTTTTCTTGGTTTAGTGCTTGCATGGTGCCGTTAGCGATCATCAAGTCAACAAGGCGTTGATACTCTTCTGCGCTACCGTCACACCATTCAATTTTCGCGGGTTTAGTTAATTTAGCAACTTCTTCCACCCATGCAATTAGCTTAGGATGACGAACGAATTCTGGTGCGTTCACTTGGGTCATGGTGAGGCCTATCTCAAATGTGTGCACTATTGTGCACAAATAATAATCTGAAACTTAGGGTATAAGTTGCAGATTCAATTATGAAAAAAAGTGGCTGTATTAAAGCATAAATAATAAAAAAAAATAAGGCTTGACGCTGAGCGAACATTTTGCTTGTTCTAATATGCAAGCATCTGTATTCAAACAGTATTTGATCTTTTAGTGGTAAAAAAAATAAACATTTTAAAACTTGATGCGCATTATTTATATTATAAATTTAATTTTAAAACAGATACTTATGTGTTTATTTTTCATGTTGCGAATAATCGGGAATTTGGATCATTTTAAATGGTTTTTTACATAAATAGACTGTTAACTGGATGTAAAATCAACGAAATTGAAGCAAATAAATTAACAAATTCAAAGTTATGGCTATAGGTGCGGCACCACTTTCTCTGATTTATAACCAAAGGTCAGGATTTCATCTGGGTAAAAAGGAAACCAGCTTTGATCAAATCTTAGCAGAATGGTCGCAAGCTGGATTTAATGTTCAAGTATTTCATTTT
>JASLIY010000053.1 GCA_030152675.1 Acinetobacter sp. | reverse complement strand
TCTATCAATACACGAGCTTTACGCTATACTTTAACCAAATTACACATTGAAAATGGAAAAATCTGTGCCTATAGAATTCATTGCTACGTCTAATCTACCCACAGCTTTCGGTGACTTTAAAATTAGCGTTTTCCAAGACCCCAAAACCGGCGAAGAACACGTTGCACTTTCTAAAGGCTTAGACACACCGCCGCATGCACCGGTCTTGGTGCGAATTCATTCTGAATGTTTAACCGGCGATGCCTTTGCGTCCCTCAAATGCGACTGTGGCCCGCAACTGCATAACACCATGCAAATGATTGACAACGAAGGACAAGGTGTCATTTTATATCTACGCCAAGAAGGCCGTGGCATTGGATTGACCAATAAAATTCGTGCCTACGCGCTACAAGATCAAGGCCACGATACGGTCGATGCCAACTTACTCTTGGATCTCCCGGCAGATGCACGGCGCTATGATATGTGTAGTATTATGCTCGATCAACTAAAAATAAAAAAAGTCCGCTTGATCACCAATAACCCGTTAAAAATTGAGGCATTACAACAGCAAGGTATCGACGTGGTCGGCCGTGTTGCATTGACCGTTGGGTTAAATCCGCTCAATGAAGACTATCTCAAGACCAAGCATGAGCGAATGTCACACATGTATAGTAAAGAAGATTTTTAAGCTGATCGTGCCATCAGAAAAAGAAATAGTTAAAACCCTTACTTTTTGTATGGTTTTATGCTTTTATGTTTTTTATCTTTAACTCATGTTAATGAGGATCTGCCATGCAGCACCCTTCTTCAGCTGATATTCAACGCGTTCGAGAATTTCTAGTCGATTTACAGGCACGTATCTGTGCAGCTTTGGAACATCAAGAACAACAAAGCGGCAGCACCGCGCAGTTTGAGATTGATGACTGGCAACGTCCAGAAGGTGGTGGTGGACGCTCACGTGTTTTACAAAACGGTCAAGTAATTGAAAAAGGTGGCGTGATGTTTTCACACATCGATATCAAAGCTTTACCTGCTTCAGCCACTGAGCGACATCCTGAAATTGCCGGGGCCAAAGCCCAAGCCATGGGCGTTTCCTTGGTGATCCATCCCAAGAACCCCAATGTTCCGACCTCACATGCCAACGTGCGCTTATTTGTAGCAGAGCGTGAAGGACAAGCTCCGATCTGGTGGTTTGGTGGTGGCTTTGACCTGACTCCATTTTATCCCAATGATCAAGATATCTTAGATTGGCACCAAACTGCGCACGACCTCTGTGCCCCCTTTGGCGATCAAGTCTATGCAGAACATAAACAATGGTGTGATGACTACTTCTACCTCAAACATCGCGATGAACAGCGCGGTGTCGGTGGTCTCTTTTTTGATGACCTAAATCAATGGGATTTTGAAACTTGTTTCAAATACATTCAAGCCGTGGGCAATGGCTACCTCGAAGCGATCATTCCAATCTTCCAGAAAAACCAAGATAAGCCCTACACGCCTGAACAACGTGACTTCCAGTTATATCGTCGCGGTCGTTATGTTGAATACAATTTGGTCTATGACCGTGGTACGCTCTTTGGCCTACAAACGGGTGGACGGATTGAGTCGATCTTGGTCAGCCTCCCCAATTTAGCAGCTTGGTCGTATCGTCCGGTTTGGGATGAACCTTCCGCTGAATATCGTCTCAGCGACTATTATTTAAAACCGCGTGATTGGCTCAAAGAGCTGCGCTAGTTTTTAAGCACGCCTCGCAAACGTTAAACAAGCTTCAAGTTCAGCACTCGCCACAACTGCATCAAGATGCGTTGTGGCGTTTGTCATCTAGGTCACATTGAAAAGTTTACTCACAATTATTCGACAATAATTCACGTGCATTGCCCCTATTGATCGCAACATACGTTTAAACTGTGTTCACTTCGACCAAACATCACACGCGATCTCTTTCGCGTCATGATCTGCAGTTCGACATCAGATGTCATGTGATAGATCAACTGCAATCACTTTAGCCCGCAGAGTACTCAATGCCCACACTTCGTATCAATCAAAAAATTATTCTATCCATTGGGATGTTAATGGTCTTGCTTGCTTCATTTAGCATCACCATGATTTCACACAATGATCTGGCGGATAACGTCACCATCACCATGAGCGTATTGCTCATCGTCGGGATCATCAGTGTGTTGTCTACCGTTGCTTTAGACCTTTTAGCCTCGATCTGTAACCCTTAAGCCGAACCTCCCACTTCTCCATACAGCGATCCATGCTGAGTCGCCACCTTTCTGAATTTTCCTCTATTGATGGTGCATCAGCTTATTCGTATCCTTAATACCGATTTGGATATACTCGACCTTTCAACCCTGTTCTAGGGGACTTAAGATTTAAATCTGGACCTTCATCCGTCATCGGCAATATTCAGACGGTCGAATATTTTGCCTCCCTGCTCAAATCACGTATATTGTGTGCATTAATTTCGAAGTCATTGGATATAAAAATGATGCGCAAAAAATTTGCCGTGATTGGCCACCCAATCGAACATTCACGTTCACCTGATTTACACCATGCCTTTGCCGAAAGTGTCGGTATAGAACTTGAATACAGCAAACGACTTGCCCCACTCGATGGCTTTGAATCTAGCGTCAAACAATTTTTTCGTGACAATGGCAGTGGACTCAATGTCACGGTGCCCTTTAAAGAACAAGCCTATGCACTGTGTGACATCCTCACTGAACGTGCCAAAATCGCCAAAGCAGTCAATACCTTATGGATGCAGCAAGGTCAGCTCTGCGGTGACAATACCGATGGACAAGGCTTAGTCGAAGCGATGCGACTGCTCGGTTGGCCGCTTCAGGACAGTAAAATTCTCATCATAGGTGCAGGCGGTGCAACTCGCGGCGTGATCTATCCTCTGGTGATGGCCGGTGCCAAAGAAATCATGATCGCCAACCGTACTTACTCACGTGCTGCCCAATTGGTCAGCGACCTAGAATCTGCTGTGCCAGATGCACAGCTCAGTGCCTGTGAACTGGATCAACTCAGTGGGCACTATGATCTGGTGATCAATGCCACCTCAGCTAGCCTTAGCGGCGATGCCTTACAACTCCCTGCATCACTACAATTTAAGTACGCCTATGAAATGGCCTATGGCAAAGCATCGAGTTTCCTGAGCCAAGCACAACAACGTCATGTGCCGACTGCCGATGGTTATGGCATGTTAGTTGGTCAAGCCATTGAAGCCTTTACTTTATGGCATGCGGTGCGCCCGAACTTAAAAGATTTTATCCAAGACAGCAGCCGCTAAGCTCAGCCTTGCCCCGATCCATTGAGCAAAAAAAAGAACCTGCAAGCAGGTTCTTTTTTTAACTGGCAATTCTAGATCTCACCATGCTTTACTGAATCGGTCTTAACGCTGATTAAAGCGCTTTTGCACCTTTTCATAGCTCTGACGATACAAGTCATAGTCGATGTATTCATCCGCATCTTCTTTCAAGGCTGCCACAGTTTTCGCAGACAACTTGTTGTTACGCGTATCGACATAAGCCTGTGCCAAGATGTTGGCCACCACACGAAGTTCAGCCAACTCTTTTTGATCTAAGTCATGATCTTCGGCAAAGGTTTTCACATAGTAAGCAGCAAATAGATCTTTAGGCTGCTTATATTTCTGCGCGAATTGATTCCACGACTGACGTTGCTCGCGCTTCGCAATTGCCTCTTCAACCACATCATACACGTCTGAACCCATATCATTATCATACTGATGACGGTTGTGTAGCTCATGTTTCTCCATCAGTTTTTCCAAGCTCGCCAATGCTGCACCTTGTGGGTTGTAGACGTCTTGATCTGCATAACTGTAAGCGTAAACGCGTGCGATTTCACTCAACTCTTGGGTGGTGTAATACTTGACGATTTCCGGTTGTTCAGCGGTTAACTTCATCAAGAATACCGCTTCATAAGTGCTGCTATATGAACGGGTTGAATCATAGATTTGCGCTGCCAAGTCTTCGAGTTGTGCATCAAGCGACTTAACATTTTGTCCATCCGACTCCGCACTCGCACCAACCTTGTCACCACCAGCATTGCCAATGGCACGGGTAATTCCGGAGACAAAGCTTTCAAACATCGAACCTTGAGTGATTTCTTCAACTGATTTTGCATTTTTAAGTTGGCTACGTGAAATCGGAGTGGCTTTGCCATAATTAAAGATACGCGTACCCGAACTTAAATGAATCTTGCCAAAGTCGTCGATATCAAAGTCAAATTGATAATCCACCACCATGGCGCGACCCTGTGCATCCAAGCCAACATCAGTTACCAACGGATTGTGACTGTGCTTGGCCAACAAGGCCTCAATTTCAGCCTGATGTCGATTCCACAGCACCTTAAAGTCATCAGCGCCGACGAGAGTTTCAGTCGCGTAGTCTGCAAAGGTTTGTTCTAACTTCTTGTATTCATCAGAAGTGATCAATTCAAAAGGTGAAGGTGTACTCGATGCTTGAGCCGGTGCTAAAACATTAATACTATAGATGTCATCACAATAGGTCACATCACCTAAGCGAATACGTGCTTTCGAAGTTTTGAGCGCCTTACATTGCTCATAGTCCATACCGTCCGAATCACGCGCAGCATCCACCGCGTCTTCAGCTGCAGCTGTCGCATCTTCAGCTGCTGCATCCGCACCCTCTGGATAAGCATCCGATGCCTCGACCGCTTCTGCATAGGCCTCCGTCGCGGCGGCAACCGCATCGTCATCTTCTCGACCATACAGATGTGCATTCACCAAACGATAAAGCTTTTTACTGGCGCGATAGGCTTCGGCTTCTTCTTTGCCCATGCCATAGGTCATGTAACGATCTTCATCATCTAAATCACTACTTTGCGTTGCATCGGCTTGTTTGGCTTGTTCGAGTTTAGACTCAACAATTTTTTCAACATTGATCACCGACTTCTGCATATAGGTTTTGTTCACTGCTTCAAACAAACCTTGTTGCACGATCAATTCTTCAAGCGTCGACTTCAGACGAATCTTTTCCACCATGCCTTGTGACTGCTCTTGCGCGCTCAACTTCAAACTCTGTAGTTGCGGCGCTTGAGCCAAGCTATACGGTAGGGTGCTATTTTGTTTGATATATTCAACAAAATTTTTCAGATTGACCTGCTCAAGATCATCTTTAAATGCAGAAAAATCAAAATAGGCAAAATCATTTTGATTTTCAGGATTGACCATAAATGGCATAAAGCCGAAGTAATTGACGTAGAACTTATGATTCTTAAAGTCTAAAACCATCGGGATCTTAGACTGAACCAATAAGTTTTGTTTCTCATATTTACTGGTGAGATTCAGGCTACCAATCTTGTCTCTAAAGTGCACAGAGCCATCGTAGCTAAAATCAATACTAGATAAGATATTGCTTAAAAAGTCTTGGAATTTTTTAGAACTACCTGAGCGATATGGGCTTTTTTCCTGCTCGATCGCCTGATAGAGCTCAGCTTTTTGTTGTGCTGTCAGTTTGATCTTTTGCGCTCTTAGATAAGCATCCATTTGCTTGACCAATGCTGGATCAAGTGTGGCCTTTTCTGTTTTGGCCGTTGGCTTGGCCTGCGCCGCTGTGGTTGGTGAAAAACCAAACTTAAACTGACCATTAAAATCATAGCTCGGCGATGTGTACATCGCATTTAAGCCCTGTGCTGCTTTTTGATCAAGACCCGAAACGGCCGCTGATTGATTGTTGTGCATGACGGTTGAACATGCTGAAAGGCTCAACCCGAGCAAACATAAAGTTAATTTCTTTAAACGCATAATACTGTTTTAAAACCCCATTTAACCGACTTTGCAAAGTGATGTTTCGATACAACTGATCTATATATTAAAAAATTAATTGTTGATAAGTTTAACAAATAATCGAGAATTAGACGTATATTAAATATGCCAAATTCGCCTTTCTGACATTTTATTTAATCACTGTTATCAATGTTTTTTTAGCATAAAAATGAATAATCAAAGCATTGATTGAAAGATCCAAAACTATTTCTACATTAGGATTGCCACATGCCAGCATATAAAGCGCCCTTACGCGACATTCGTTTTTTAATGAATGAATTATTTGACTATTCTGCCCACTACCAAACCCTTTCAAACGGTGAGAATGCGGACGCAGATACAGTTGAAATGATCTTAGAAGGTGCAGCAGACTACTGCGAAAATGTACTTTCCCCAATTAACCAAAGTGGTGATGAAGAAGGTTGTCACTTTAAAGATGGCGTGGTCACCACGCCTAAAGGTTTTAAAGAAGCATACGATCAGTTTGTTCAAGGCGGCTGGCAAGGCCTGTCTTATCCAGAGGAGTTTGGTGGCCAAGGCTTACCGATGTCTCTTAACCTGATCAAATCAGAAATGATGGGTACCGCCAACTGGTCATTCACCATGTATCCGGGTCTGAGCATGGGCTGTATGAACACCATCATGCAGTTCGGTACGGACGAACAAAAACAAACTTATATGCCGCATTTGGTCGCAGGAACATGGTCAGGCACCATGTGCTTAACTGAACCACAATGTGGAACAGACTTAGGCCAAGTCAAAAGTAAAGCCGAAGCCAATGCTGATGGCAGCTACAAAATCACCGGAACTAAAATCTTTATCTCTGCCGGTGAGCATGACCTCACTGAAAACATTATCCATATCGTACTGGCACGCCTTCCGGATGCCCCTGCAGGCACTCGCGGTATTTCATTATTTATCGTACCGAAATTTATTCCGACTGCCGATGGTGGCGTCGGTGAGCGCAATGGCGTGAACTGTGGTTCGATCGAACATAAAATGGGGATTCGTGCCTCTGCCACTGCGGTACTTAACTTTGATGAAGCCACTGGTTATCTCATCGGTGAACCGAATCGCGGCCTACATGCCATGTTCACCTTTATGAACACCGCGCGAATCGGAACAGCGGTTCAAGGCATCGCGCATGCTGAGTTGGCATTCCAAGGTTCATTGCCTTATGCCAAAGAACGTATGTCAATGCGTGCCCTCTCTGGTAAAAAAGAGCCAGAAAAAGTTGCAGATGCCATCATCCATCATGCTGATGTCCGTCGTTTATTGCTGACTCAAAAAGCCATCGCTGAAGGCGGTCGTGCCATGATCTATCATGCCGCACAGATCGCAGACAAAATGGCCGATGCATTGGCCAAAGGCGATCAAGCACAGTTTGATGAATATGATGACAAACTCGGTTTCTTCACGCCGATCTTAAAAGGTTTCTTGACTGAGTTGGGTCTAGAAGCCGCAAACCATGGTATGCAAGTCTTTGGTGGTCATGGCTATATCAAAGAACACGGTATGGAACAGATTGCACGTGATGCACGTATTGCCACGCTATACGAAGGCACCACCGGTGTTCAAGCACTGGATCTGATCGGTCGTAAAGTGTTGTTGTCTTCTAAAGGTAAAGTGGTCCGTGAATACACCGCTGAAATCTTAAAGTTCTGTGGTCGTCATGCGCGTAACAAATACATGCGCCGTTTTGCTTGGGATCTAACCAAAGTCTGCGCACAATGGAATGCATTGACCGTTCGTATCATGCTTGCAGCGCGTAAAGATCGCGATGTGGTGTCGAGTGCCTCGGTCGATTACTTGATGTTCTCAGGTTATGCCATGATGGCGTATTTCTGGGCGCAGCAAGCAGCGGTTGCCTCTGAGAAATTAGAATCAGGTACAGGCAAAGAAGCACCAGAGTTCTATAAGGCCAAAATCAAAGTGGCAGACTTCTATTTCGAGCGTCTATTGCCACGTGCACAAGGCCATGCTGAAGCGATGGTCAATCCATCTCGCACCATGACCTCGTTGCCTGCTGAACACTTTAGCTTTGATTACTAAGTTCACGCAGTAATGAGATTAAAAAAGAGCGCTTCGGCGCTCTTTTTTTGCATCAAACACCCAAGATTTTATTGCGTATCCGCGTCTGGGATCATCATTTTCGATGCGATCTTAACCACAGTGCCGCCACCCGGCACCACCATGGTAGCCAGCTCAGCACTGAGTTCAATTAAGTTGTCGCGGGTAAAGGTCGACTCAAAGGAGTTCTTAAACCAATTCCCATTTTCTATAATTTCACCTGTGAGGCCATCGACTTCAATCACCCCGATTTTATCCGCAGTGGACCAATGATATTCAAAGGCATACACCGGTCTAAAATATAAATACAAGGCCGTGATTTCTTCGGCATCACGTTCGATCGTGGTGGCATTGATGACTTGATTTTGCAGTTCAGAACGCACCACACTGGTCAACTGATCCACGGATAACAATGGCTTAAGCACATTCTCCAATTCCACCTGTTGCACTTCTTCATGGGCAAACTTTTGGATGTACTCAGTCAAGGCTTTGATCTTGATGCCACGTTTTAAGCCATCAAAGTGGCTGGCATATTCGATCGAACGATGGCAGTGCTCCACCACCTGTAAATCGATTTTGGATTTGTCTTGCTGACGAATGATCGGATAGGCTGCATGTTCAGGCTCATCCGTCTTGGTCGATACCGCAACCGCATGTGGATTGTGCACCGGAATGGCATAGGTCACTTCACAGGTATAGTCCAATTGGCGCTTACTGGCGACATACCAGAATGGTTCATAACGTAAGATCTGATCCTTGAGCAGTACCGTTTCATCGGTAGGTCGATTGAATGGATTGAACTTGAACAAACCGAACGCATTGAGTTTCTTTTTCTCGGCCTGTTGTTTGGCCGAAGCAAACTCAAAGACTTTATTGAAAATAAATATTTTATGGTTTTCTGGCTTGGCTTCTAACTTAGACACGGACTTCCCCCAACTTTAAAATAAAAGATCAAATCATGCGCTACGCCTAATGGGCGTCATATAGGTTTATAGGATCAATATATAGCGCAATTCTGAATAGGATCAAATCTTTAAATTTAAATTGTCTGCACAACCCTCTGGCGTGTATCGAGATCAACCCACAGCAACTCAGTCTAAAAAAGCTTCCAACACAGTATTTAAAAAACCATGTCCTTGGGCGGTACAGGCCAAACGTGCAGGATCGGCCTGCAGTAACTGACGCTGACGCAACGCCGCCAACGCCTGATCCAGCGCTTGCAAACTTAAGCCAGTACGCTCGGCATAAAGATCGGCTGCAACGCCTTGATTGAGGCGCAGCGCATTCATCATAAATTCAAATGGCATTTCAGCCGCACTGATGGCTTTGAATTGTAAATTGTCTGCGGGGACTTTGGCCAAGTAGTCTTTGGGCAAGCGAGTTTTTTGAAAACGATACACCCCATCTGGCAAGGTCACCTTGCCATGCGCCCCTGCCCCAATCGCCAAATAATCGCCAAACTGCCAGTAGTTGAGATTGTGCGCGGATGGACGTTCTTTGCGCCATGCCGACACTTCATAATTGACAAAGCCTTGCGCGAGCAAATAAGCCTCGCCCTGGGTTTGGATTTGTTCTAACACATCCTCATGTGGCAATACTGGTTGGGTGCGAAAGAATACGGTATTTGGCTCAATGGTCAGTTGATACCATGAGATATGCGTCGCGCCTTGCTCCACCGCCAGCTTGAGATCTAAGAGCGCTTGCTCCAGTGTTTGCTCAGCCAGACCATGCATCAAGTCTACATTGACCCGTTCAAAACCCGCTTGTTTGGCCAATTTGATCGCGGACAAGGCATCATTTTGACTGTGAATCCGCCCCAAGCGCTGTAAATGTTCACCATCAAAACTCTGCACCCCGATGGAGAGACGATTAATCCCTGCGGCCAAATAGGCTGCAAAAGGCTCATGCTCCAAAGTTCCCGGATTGGCTTCGAGGGTAATTTCGCAGCCATCTTCAAAGGCGACTAATTTTTTTAACTCAGCAAATAACCACGCATAGCCCTGTGCTGAAATCAGCGATGGGGTTCCGCCACCGATAAAAACGCTGTGAATCTTGCGACCTTGCACAAAGTCCAGTTGAGTGCCCAAGTCTGCGACCAAAGCCTGTAAGTAGTGCTGCTCCAAATCCAAATTAAGTTTGCCCTCTGGCACCGCGTGGGAATTAAAATCACAATACGGACACTTACGCACACACCAAGGCATGTGGATATATAACGACATTGGTACAACAGTTGGGTTTAAAGCGGTCAAGACGCAAACTCAAATCAAATAAAGCCAGATTTTAACATGCTTGCTCCAGTCTAATCACACTTCATCAATGAATTCTCCATCCCCAGAGATCGTCTTGACGCCGAGCTTAGCAATGTCATCGATTTGTTTTAGACTACAGATTGCCCAACACCATGATTGGACATTATTCATGCTAAAAATATCCTCGCAACTGCTCATGCTCATGCCCTTGGCGATGGGAATCGGGGTGGCCATGGCCACACAAACTGCATTGAACGCACAGTTGCGTACTTATCTACATTCGCCCTTACAAGCTGCATTGTTGTCGTTCTTGGTCGGCAGTGTGGTCTTGGCCGTGTTGGTCTATGCACAGTCTACGCCAAAACCCAGTTGGAGCACCTTGCAACAGATTCCGTGGTATCTTTGGCTCGGTGGCTGTCTCGGGGTGTATGCCATCAGCGCCAGTATCTTTACAGCGCCACGACTCGGTTTTCTAACTTTAACCGGCTTAATCATTTTTGGCCAAATCCTGATGTCGCTGATCTTAGATCACTTCGCATACTTTGGGGTTGAGAAAAGCCCCGTGTCATGGTCGCGATTGATGGGCGCATTGGTGATTTTTATTGGGGTATTGTTGAGCTTACATCGTTAGAATTCACCCCTATCACTCCTCTATTCTTCAAGGGAATTTTTCTTGTCCACTGTCACGCATCGTCGCTTTCAATTTAAACAGCTGATTTACCTCATGGTGCCGATCTTGGTCACCCAATTTGCCCAAGCTGGCTTTGGGTTGATCGACACCATCATGGCCGGCCACCTTTCACCGAATGACTTGGCGGCGATCGCTGTTGCTGTCGGGATCTGGTTGCCGGTGATGCTCTTGGCCAGTGGCATTATGATCGCAACGACCCCCTTGGTGGCAGAAGCCAACGGCGCACAAAGCTATGACAAGATCGGCAGCATTGTGCGGCAATCTTTGTGGGTGGCCTTGGTGATTGGGGTGATCGCAGGCTTGATCCTACAACTGATGCCGCTGTTATTACCGCTGTTTAAAGTCCCTGAAAGCCTGATCCCCAAAGCCAGTCTGTTCCTACATGCGATTGGTTTTGGGATGCCCGCCGTCACCATGTATTCAGCATTGCGTGGTTATTCCGAAGCCCTCGGCCATCCTCGTCCAGTCACCGCGATTAGTTTGATGGCTTTGGTGGTCTTGGTACCGCTGAACTATTTATTTATGTATGGTTGGGGGCCGATTCCAGCACTCGGCAGTGCCGGTTGCGGCTTTGCCACGGCGATCTTGCAATGGCTAATGTTTTTTAGCTTGGCGCGTTATATTTCCAAAGCCAAACGCTATCAACGCAGTCCGGTATTTAATCTCTGGGAACGCATGGATCCGTATTGGATTAAACGTATCTTGGTCTTGGGTTTCCCGATCGGTTTGGCGATCTTCTTTGAAGTCAGTATTTTTAGTACCGCGGCGATCGTACTCAGTCCTTTGGGCGAAACCACGCTGGCCGCACATCAAATCGCCATGTCCGTCACCTCACAACTGTTTATGATCCCGATGTCTTTGGCGATCGCTCTGACGATTCGTGTCGGGCTATATTATGGTGAAAAAAACTATGCCGCGATGCAGGTCGTGCAACGCGTGGGACTGATGATGGGCACCGCTTTTGCGCTCTTTACCATGTCGCTGATTTGGTTGTTTAGACCGCAGATTATTGGTTTTTATAGCTCCGATCTGGCTGTCAGCCAAGTCGCCATGTACCTGTTGTTATTCGCCATGGCCTATCAAATCATGGACGCTTGGCAGGTCAGTGCCGCAGGCTGTTTACGTGGTATGCAAGACACGCAAGTGCCGATGTGGATCACCATGATTGCCTATTGGGTGATCGCATTTCCAGTCGGGGTGTATTTGGCGCGTTATACCATGATGGGGGCTTCTGGGGTCTGGGTCGGCTTGATCGTGGGACTCAGTGTGGCCTGTGTGATGCTGTTGTCGCGCTTGTATCTCAACAACAAACGGCTGATGCAGTTGTCATCGAACTAAAGTGAAATTGAGCGACCTGAACGCTATCAACAGGTTACAACTCCTTAACAATTAGAACTAGGCAGTTTGCCATTTGTCACCTATGATCGATTTGGAAACTTTCAATAAGTTTAAGGATATGACGAATGGCAAAAAACACCAGCACCCCCAGTCGACGATTTTTTAAACTCGCCAGTATGACCGCGAGTATTGCGACGAAAACGGTGTCCAATTCTATTCGTAATCTCACTGCCGATGAAGAACAAAAAAATGAATCGCGCAGTAAATTATTTCAAGATATCGGCATACAAATCGCGGACACCTTGGGTGAAATGAAAGGCGCGGTGATGAAGGTCGGTCAGATCGCCTCACAGTACAAAGATATCTTTCCGCCCGAAGTCGCCAAAGCCATCGCCAAATTGCAACGCCAAGCGCCTGCGATGCCTTTTGCTGAGATCAAACAACAAGTCGAAAAAGAACTCGGTAAACCGCTGGATCAAATCTTTAAAAGCTTTGATGAACAGCCCTTTGCCGCAGCCTCGATCGGTCAGGTGCATCGTGCCACCCTGCCCGATGGCCTCGAAGTGGTGGTCAAAGTTCAATACCCTGGCGTAGACGAAGCCTGTGAAAGTGACTTAAAACAAGTCCGTCTGGCCTTACGTTTGATGGGCGTGCTCAAGGTCGACAAGAAACTCCAAGATCGTTTGTTCCAAGAGATCCAAGACAGCTTACATGAAGAGCTGAACTATGAAATCGAAGCACAAAATCTCGCCGTGTTTCGCACCTTTCATCAGGCTTTGGATGACAAGATTATTATCCCGACCGTGTTCAGCGATTACTCCAGTCGCCGCATCCTGACCCTGAGTATGGAAAAGGGCGATAGCATCGAAACCGCCAGCACCTGGGATCTCAGTGTACGCAACCAGCTTGGTCAACGCTTGATCCAAGCCTTGGGCCAGCAGATCTTTTTCTTAAAACGTTTCCACTGCGATCCACATCCCGGCAACTTTGCTTTTCGTGAGGACGGCAGCGTGGTGATGTATGATTTTGGTGGGGTCAAAACCTTATCCACTGAAGTGATCCGTCACTTTAAAGCTCTGATCAATGCGGGTCGCTGTGCGGATGTGGATACCATTGAAACGCATTTATTGGCACTCGATGCCTTGGCGGAAAAAGATAAGTTCCCAACCGAACTCTATCAAGCGTGGTTAGAAGTGTTGCTTCGACCTCTGGTCACCGAATACGACTTCGCGGAAAACTCGGCTCACCACGATGGCGTGCGCTTGGTGAAAAAGTCCCTAAAATACTGGGATGTATTTAAACCCTCACCAGACACCCTGATGGTCAATCGCACCATTTCCGGTCATTACTGGAATTTGATTCAACTCAAAGTGCATGACAACTTAAACGACTTATTTGAAACCCTGGTTCCACCAACGCAATCCAACTAGGGTCTGTTGACATGTCAGCTAGGGCTGCGGCAAAACTAGCCTGCCCCCAGAGAATTATCTTAACTGCAATAACCACTGTAATAGATAAAACGCCAGTGCCAGACACAGCACCCCTACCAGCAAACTACTCAGAGCATAGGCCAATGCCAGCATGACTTGGCCTTGTTTGAGCAGCATAAACGTTTCTAAACCAAAGCTCGAAAAAGTGGTATAGCCGCCCAAGACTCCGACCATCAACAGCAAACGTGCTTCCTGCTGTAACACTGGAAAGCGCAGCGTCAAGGCAAACAACATCCCCGCCAAGATACAGCCAGTGATATTGATCCACCACGTCGGCCACGGAAAGATATCCGTCGGTTTTGCAAGCCACATACTCAGTGCATAACGAATACAAGCGCCCAGCGCACCACCACAGGCAACCAAGATCCAGTTCATATTTATCTCCTGTTTGATGCTCGGGCGCATTCAATCCCGCATCTGCCCATGGGTCTGTGCATAAGCGCAGACTTATCCACATTCGGCATGGATTATTGTTCGGTATTGGATAGCTTGGCGAGCTGCTGTGACAGCGTGTCGGTGCTGGCTTGATTCGGCAAACTGCAATGCTCATTTAAGACATGAAAATCCAGCTCGGGAATGTGAAAGCACAGTGCTGGACTATCAACATCAATGCCCAGTTCGGTCAACAAAGGACATTCTATTTGCTCAATTTGCATGGCTTTGATCTGGCTCAGATCGGTATCAATACGAATATCTGCCTGCGCCAAATGCTTAGGGCGATCGACACTTTCCACCCAGACATGCTGCTGTGGCACAAAGAACTGTAAGGCCTCGTCCCAACTTTCAAACATCTGCTGCCAATCTGCTGATAACTGTTGCTCAGGTGCTTGGGTTAAATGCACCTTGAGGTCATAACGTTGATCCATATGAATCTTTGCCTGAATATCCAAGCCCGCCTGCCCCGCTTCAACCTGATGTTCAAGCTGCGGATCGTATTGTGCAGGCATGGCATCACTGAGTAAACGTCCGCCAAACACATAGAGCATTTTATCCACCACGATCTGTTCAAATACCACCGCTTGCGGCAGTTGCGTCGGGGCCAAATAAAAACGCCAATTGCTTTGCTTGGGTGAGGGAAAGAGTTTGCGTAGTGGCCCAAAACAATGCGGACCAAAATGATGATGGTGATAAAACAAGATACTAAAAATGGTTTTTCCATCACGCTGCCACAACTCGATCGGTTCTGGAAAGCGTGCTTTCACCTTGTCGATATCAACCAGCCAAGACATATAAACCGTGTTCTTGGCCTGACTTTCCATACGCAGATACGGCAGCATACGAAATACCACACGGCGAATATTCAACAACCAAGATTGACGAAACAACCAAGCCAAGCCACGAAAAAACAGATGCTGCTGTGCATATTTAAATTGATGACGACTCATACAAGCAATTATTTTTGTTCAGGATAATCAGTTCATCATTTGAACATACTTTTAAGCTGCATCAAAGCGGCATATCCGCGGATCGATGACGTGAGCGCAGCCCTACCTCAGACGATTTAAACTGATCGGAGTTCTGCAATAAGCTGATTTCACCCCAGATGTAATTTTGGTTATGATGCTCTGCATATTCAAATCATTACATTGAGGAAAACAGCAGATGTCACAGGATCTTTTACAACAGTTGCAAAACGGCCAAGCCAAATTTAGCGATGTTTTGGCATATATCGATGCGCGTTATCAACATCAAGCCACCGCCTTTAAAAATGGTCAGCAACACAATGCTGCAACTGAAAACCAAGGCAGTGCCAAAGTTTTATCATTTGCTCAACTCAATGGCCTGACCGCAGCGCAAACCTTAACGCTCTTTGCAGAGCATTATCAGTCGGTTTTGGAGACACCTGAAGGCACCGATCACCAAAATATTCGCCAGTTTATGCAACATGGCTGGGATGGTGTGGCGTTTGAAGGTCAGGCTTTAAGCGCTCAAAGCTAAGCTTCAGACTCAAAGCTCAGCCTCGAATACAGATGCAAATATACGTTTAAAACCTTTAAAGCCTTTAAAGCCTTTAAAGCCTTTAAAGCCTTTAAAACATTGAAGCCGCTGTGATCACAGCGGCTTCAAGCTCTCTATACAAAATATCTCATCGACATGTGCTTTGATTCAGCACGGCACCGACTTGATTAAGGCCGTTCGTCATACTGCGGTAGTTCATCGCAGATATTTTCCCATTCTGCTTTATAGGCCACAAAGATATGCTGTGTTGGCCCATGCGTTAAAGGCGTATCCAAGCTCCCAATCCGTAAACGATATAGATCCGGTGTGTCAGATTTGATCGCGATCAAGGGTGTGCCACATTCTCCACAGAAACAACGCTGTGTGGTGGGGCTAGACTGATATTTTTTCACTAAGACTTCGCCTTGCAGATACTCAAACTCAGCCGCTTTGATCGGGGCATTGGTGGCAAAAGCCGTCCCATTGGCCTTACGGCAACGTCGGCAATGACATTGGATAATCGGCCCGATCTCACCATTGATTTGATACTGCACTGCGCCGCACATACAACTGCCTGTGTAATTTTTCTTGGTGCTTGTTGTTGTCACTGACATGTTATTGCTCTCAAGTCATAAAAACTCAAAAACTAACACAGTTGTTCGATCCACAACAGGCTTTAATCCGCCAAGCTCACTCAAAAAAATAAGCACTTAAGCCTGATCACCAGCGCACTTCAGATAACTTAAATGCGATCTGTCTCAGCAAGGAAGCGTTGTACCGCAGCTCCAGCGACACGACCGCTTGCAAAACAGGCTGTGAGTAAATACCCCCCTGTCGGTGCATCCCAGTCCAGCATTTCTCCACAACAAAAGAGCGCAGGATTGGACTTGAGTTGTAAGTCGCGACTGAAGGCTGATTGTCGGACTCCGCCTGCACAGCTAATGGCCTCTTCGATCGGTCTAAAAGCCGTGAGCGCGATCTTGAGTTGTTTGATGTGCTGGGCCAATGCCGTGGCATCGTGCCATAGGGATTTATCCACCACCTCACGCAGCACGGCGGCCTTGACCGGATCAAGTCCTGCCTTACGCCATAGTTTTGCCGTGGACAATTTGGCCTGTGGTTTTAACTTCTGAATCAGTTGTGCTTCGCTAACATCGGGCAATAAATCTAAGTACAGATACATCGGGATGGTAGCTTGATCGGGTGCTCGCTGAGGATCACCCCATGCCGCTGCTCGTTGCTGACGCAGTGCACGACCTTGTTTATAGATCAGGCCACTTTCTAGACCATAGTGACTGATCACGATATCACC
>JASLIY010000041.1 GCA_030152675.1 Acinetobacter sp. | reverse complement strand
CCTGCATCTGTATCTTCAATATAAACACGGATTTGAAACTCGAAATGATTGGCCATGTGCGTCTAAGGTCCCTGAGTAAATATGATGGAGTGAAACATATTGATTGAAACAGCTCTAAAGCAATCCGTTGGCAGAAAATTCGCTTATAAGCCGAGTATTCAAATAGTTTGGGCAGTTTATCATAATGATTTTTGTGGCAAATGGCGCAACAGATCAATTCGAGCCATTGCTGCTGCGATTTATAAGGGATAGAGCCGCGTGTAAATATGTGGCGCAGCGTTGCTTTTGGCGCTTATTGGGGCTGATCTAAATGCAGTTCTGAAGATTGGGGGATATGGTATTCCCCTGACTGTGGTGCTTGAATCAGCGTCCAAGTCAAGTGCTGTGAGGGCGTAAGACTGAGCTCGGCGATGCCATTGCGACCGCCAAAACTGCTATCAAAATGGATCTGATAATGCTGGGGGCTGATCTGTTTGCCGTGAAAGGTATTATCGCAATCGATGCGATTACCATATTGGCTGATATAGCAATATTCACCGGAAATGTTTTGATTGGCCTGATGAATATTGATATTAAACTGATGAATTGGAATGTGTTGGGCATTGCTGGGGCCTTGTGCTGACCATGATCCAAGCAGCGAGGGTGGGGCGGCATGGAGCTGTACGCTACAGCTCAGCAGGACGATGCCTAAAGCATAGTGTGGAATGTTCATCATTTCACCTGCAAACAATCGTCGACTCGATTGAGCCAACCTTTTAAAAATTTATAGTTTTTACTCTGACGACCATCCGGATTAAATGCCAAAGCAGTGTAATAGTTTTTGCGTATCCGCGTGATGTCATTTAGCAACGCAGTTTGATCGGACACGGCATTGAGCGCTTGAATGGTTTGTGGCCCGATTGCACCATCGACGGCCAACGCTTGATGGTAACTATTGACTAATAGTTGCTGGGTTTGCTTGGCAGCACCACCCGAGGTAATGCTCCAGTCATACAGCATGAGACCGACTCGATCATCACGGATTTGGCAAAAACCCTGTGGCTCCCAATAGCGACGACGATAAATAATTTCGGCTTGAGCATCGGATAAGGCTTTTAAATTTTCCAGCGTGGGCGTGAGACCAAGATCGAGTTGTGCGAATTTATTCCAAGTCTCCCATGAGATGCCTTTATTGGTCGCACCGCCAGCGTCATTGGGATCATTCACATAGCCGCCTTCATGTTGCAGGATGATTTTTGAAATTTTGTGAAATTTGGCACTGCAGTCGAGTGGTTCTGGATCAATCGGTTGCGGGGTGGTGGGGGTCTGGGGAGCGGTATCCGTATCAGTGATCAGCGTGTCGACACTGATGATCAAGGGATTGGCATGGATGCGACGGGCCAGATAGACAATCGTTTTTGATACGCGAATCCCATCGGGGAAAATATAGGTCAGTTGAACAGGGTCTCCAATGATGGATTGGATCTGCTTTTCGCCATTCTCCGCAGTTAAAATTCCGCGACTGGTTTGTTGGGTCATCTGAAATTGGGTGTGTGGGAGATTGGCTTGGCTATGTTGACTGCGCCAAATGATCTGGGTTTTGGCGAGGTAAGACTGTTTGGGATATTGCAGCCGCACATTAAAGCGACTCAGCTGATCGCTGGAACGACAATAAAAGATTTCATGAAAGCCATCATCGGGACTCAGTAGTTTGATTTCGATCTCTCGATGAGGGGAGGCCAGAAATTCAAATTCACCATATTGATCGCTATAGGCCTCGGCAGCCATTAGCCCCCCTTTGGGGCCACGGATCAGCGGGAAACCTGCCATGACTTGGCCATCGAGATCATAGATTTTAAGTTTGACCACAACCAGCGTTGTCATCTTACTCAGCCTCAGGGACTTGATCTGGGAGCTCACGATCCTCGACGGCGACCAGTTCTGCCAGCAATGGATCAGCGCTCTGCTGCATCGAACTGTGTGGCGCTTGGGTCGCTGAAATCTCATCGCTCAAGGCCAGCATGCCGATCACCGCTTGCGCTTTGGAGGTATAAAATCGCTTGCCGCTGAGTTGTTGCGGATCAGCGAGGTGATCATGGGCGAGCAGTTTTCCAGTGGTCTTTTCGATCACATAAGCCTGTATGTTGTGCTTGAGATAGGAGGCGTTGCTGATCGAGCCGTAGTCAAAGCGATTGCTATAATCACCGACTGGATTGGGCAGGGCGGTGTGTGACTGCATCACAGCTTCGCCTGCAAGAAATTGATGTTGTCCAGCAAAGACGTGAAAGGCACGTGGGGTTTTGATGCTGATGCCATCTGCTGAGATGATGATTTGTGCGCCGCCGGCCATGGGTGATGTCGCTTTTGTTGTTTTTGACGGCCTAGCTTTACATGCCTATTGCGCGTTCAAAATGACCTGGCGATGGGCTGAGTTGAATTTCGGATAGAGGGAAGAGCGCGGCTTAAGCGCCACGACATAAACGCCGTGATCAATTGTCCATTTTAAAAAGCGACAGCTCAGCGTCATAATCAGCCCAGTAAATCGCCTAAGCGATATGAGGCGATGCGTGAGTGATTCAGTTGCTGCTATAAGACCACATTTTAACCAAATCACTCATTGATATTGGCCACTGGCGGTAGGACGCCGCCTATTTGCGCTGAGGGTTACAGGAGGTACCTTTCAGCGCAAAAACGGTTTTGCTTACTTTTTAAAAAGGAACAAGACAGCTTTCCTTACAGCAGATGCTACTGGCTAAGACTTACCGAGAGGGTATTCACTTTACTTTGAATACACTGAACAGTGAATGCGCTTAGTTGAAAGACCTTATTTCTCTTTGGGTTCCGGCGGGGTCAGCCCAAACTGTAAATAGGCTTGATTGGTGGCGATGCGGCCGCGTGCCGTGCGCATCACATAACCTTGTTGGATCAAATACGGCTCGATCACATCTTCTAATGTGCCTGAGTCCTCAGCCATAGCAGCAGCGAGTGCCTCCACCCCAGCAGGACCACCATCAAAACGTTCTAACAACATGTTGAGATAGCGACGATCGAGGGTGTCCAAACCATCTTTGTCAACATTGAGCATGTCCAATGCACGTTGCGCCATTTCTTTGGTGACTTCACCCGTGCCTTTGACTTGGGCGTAGTCACGCACTCGACGTAACAGGCGATTGGCGATTCGTGGTGTACCGCGTGCACGACGGGCAATTTCGAGTGCGCCTTCATCGGTGGTGGGTACATCCATGAGATTGGCAGAGCGCGCCACAATATGAGTCAAGTCTTCAACCGAGTAAAACTCTAAGCGCTGCACGATACCGAAACGGTCACGTAAGGGCGAGGTGAGCAGGCCAGCACGTGTGGTGGCTGCAACCAACGTAAACGGCGGTAGGTCGAGCTTGATTGAGCGCGCACCCGGACCTTCACCGATCATGATATCCAGCTGATAGTCTTCCATCGCTGGATAGAGAATTTCCTCAATCACAGGTGAGAGGCGGTGGATCTCGTCAATAAAGAGCACATCACCTTCTTCAAGATTGGTCAGCATCGCTGCCAAGTCACCGGCACGTTCAAGCACTGGGCCTGAGGTGGACTTGAGGTTACCGCCCATTTCTCGGGCAATGATGTTGGCCAAAGTGGTTTTACCCAAGCCCGGCGGTCCAAAAATCAAGGTGTGATCGAGTGCTTCACCCCGACCACGTGCAGCACCAATAAAGATTTCCATTTGTTCACGGACAACGGGCTGACCAATATAGTCGGCCAGTGAAGTCGGACGAATGGCGCGATCGAAATGATCTTCAGGTTTTTCAGAACCACTGATTATACGGTCATGCATTGTGCTTGCTTATCTTTATTTCATCATGGATTTGAGGGCGGCACGGATGATATCGGCAGATTCGGTGTAATCGGCTTTCACATGCGCCACTGCTTTTTGGGCTTCGGCAGGTTTATAACCCAAAGATTGTAAAGCCGCTTCGGCTTCGGCCACTGGCGAGTTGGCATTGAACTGTAAGGGCACCACACCGGATGCACTCGGTGTTGCAGCACCCGTGCTGGCCAAGGCTTTGAAGCGATCACGCAGTTCAATCATCAGACGTTCAGCGGTTTTTTTACCCACCCCCGGAACTTTGATCAAGGTATTGATGTCTTCATTTTCAACGGTATGCACCAGCAGCTCCACACTCAAGGTGGATAAGATGCCGAGTGCCATTTTCGGGCCAACACCATTGACCTTGAGTAAAGTGCGGAAGATGACTTTATCTTGGGCTTCTAAAAAACCATACAGTTGCTGCGCATCTTCACGCACCACCATATGGGTCCATAGGGTGACTTTTTGAGATTTTTGCAATTGGCAAAATGTCGACAGTGGCGTATCCACTTCATAGCCGACGCCGTTGACATTCAACAGGACGGTAGGTGCTTCTAAGGCCAACACCTCACCAATAAGACATCCGATCATGCGATGGTTCACTTCTAGGTTAAGCGGTATCTAGGCGATACCGAGCGTATTTGAATTTATTGATGCAAGCATAGTAGAGGCCATTGGCCTGAAACGCAAAATTACCGCGTTTAAGACGTACTCAGATAAGCATGCACTGAGTCGTGCTGGCGCTCGAGCAACCCCTAGATGGAGTATTTATAGGAATCCAACTTTATTGCCCTGTAGTTCTTGAGCCAAGTTGTAGGCTTGGTGATCCGAAAACTTACTCACAATGTCGAGTACCTGCATGATGTTGTCATAGTGATCGGCACTAAAATGTGCGCCATAGCGATCAAGGATCGACATCAAACGAGACTCTTTAAAGCTTAAGGTCTTGTTTGGTGTGGTCAACGGAATAAAGGCATCCAAGATATGCTGCAAACTTTGATGCGCGATAATTTCTAGACCTGACTTTTGTGGATGTTGGAAAATTTTATCTCGTGCCAAGTCTTTGGCGCGATTGATCCCAACCTCGATATCAGGCGCGCAGTATTGCAATAAACTGCCTTTGAGTTGACCAGATAAAATTTGCTGATGCTGTTTGGCAAAGGCGCTACTGACCTCTTCAACCAAACGTTTCATCACTCGACCCCGTAATGCGGCGATTTTTTGCTGCCAAGTACTTTGCGGCATGCTGAGTTCTTTGGGGATGCCAAACTCACCGATCAAATTGAGAAAGACGGGTTCGACTTCTTCATAGCTGAGCATATTTAAAATAATGCCATCTTCAAGATCGATCAGCGCATAGCAGATATCATCTGCCGCTTCGAGGAGATAGGTCAGTGGATGACGACAATAATGATAATCCCCGAGCTTGATCAAACCCAGTTGTTCAGCGATTTGCTTGAGGATGTCTTTTTCTGCTTGATAGCAGCCAAACTTAGCGCGTTGACTGGCAGGGACATCGGCTTGTGATGCGATGGTTTTCGACAGCCATGGGTATTTCAAATAAGCACCCAAAGTGGCATAGGTCAGGCGCATGCCGCCATCATAGGGATGATAATCAATTTTACTGAGCAGACGTAAGCCTTGGGCATTGCCCTCAAACTGACGTACATCGGCCTCTTGTTCTGGGCTTAAGTCTTTGAGGAAGTCGGTATGCGAGGCATCGTCAAACCATTCTCGAATCGCATATTCACCGGCATGGCCAAATGGGGGATTGCCAATATCATGTGCCAAACAGGCGGCTTGGATGATGGCACCCACATCGGCAGGCGAAATCCACACTGGCAATTCTTTTTGGATTTTTTCGGCGGCCAGCATGCCGAGCGAACGCCCAATGCAGGACACTTCAAGTGAATGCGTGAGACGAGTGTGAATACCATCGTGTTGCGTCAAGGGGTGTACTTGGGTTTTACGATTCAGCTGGCGAAAGCTTTGCGAGAAGATAATCCGGTCATAATCCTTGTGGAATGGACTACGGGCTTGTTCCGTGCTGTGTTTCTTGCTGCCAATCCGAACGGTGGAGAGCAGTTCTAACCAACGCATTTGAGTCATTTATGATTATTCGCTAAGTACTTTATCGCATGATGCCAAAAAAAATGCCCAAGCACTAGCGAGGCGCGACATGATTTGACTGCCTATAGCCACTTGAACGCTATCGTTAGCTCGAGAAGCCAGTCGCGCACGCTGGATTGGATGCGAATTGTCCGAAAGACAGGCTGCAGACTGAGCTGATTGGATGAAGCACTTGAAGCTAAAAACAAAATAGTTCAACCAAAGTCGTAAAACTGCATTTTAAAAAGTGGATATGACTAGCTCAAAAAATGCTTTCGCAGTAGAATATGCGCTCTCTTCAAGTCACATTGCGGTAGGGTTTAAAAGGCCTGCCCGTGGAGCCAAAACCAACATGTTTATCGTGGCCGGTGCAGCAGCACATTCTTCTTTTAAGAAAACTCAACTCTTAAGCCGTTTAGCGTCAATGAGTTCTGTTCAATCTTTCGACAGCCAGTGGG
>JASLIY010000309.1 GCA_030152675.1 Acinetobacter sp. | reverse complement strand
CAATGCCAATACTAGGGAACTGTCACGAAAAGCCAAGATCAACCTCAAAGGTCTCAGCCGCTCAAGCCTACATGCCAAGCTCATGGCTGTAGATGACAAACAAGTCTTTATCGGCTCGTTTAACTTTGATCCACGTTCTGCCAACTTAAACAGTGAAATTGGTGTAATCCTGAATAGCCCACCCTTGGCGACGGAAGTGCATAAAACAATTGATGCCAATCTGAAGAAATATGCCTACAAGCTGGTCTTGGATGCAGAAAACAAGATCAACTGGCAGCGTGAAACCCCTCAAGGGGTAAAGACCTACGTCAAAGAGCCAAAAATGAAATGGTGGCAAAAAGCTGGGGTGAAAATGCTGTCTTGGCTACCAATCGAAGGCTACATGTAAACCGCTACTCGCTCAAACTGCCCCAGCCTAGCGTTTAAGCGGGGATCTTCAATACTTCTTGTTGTAATTCAGCCAAGCCTTGACGCATGGCCAACTGCACTTCTTTGGTCAAGCTTTCTACGCTATGCCCTTCAACATCAATCGCAGCTAAAGTTTTTAAATGTGCGGTCACTTTCGGCATTTCTAAGACAGCCATCACGTGCTCAGCAAAGCTGATCTCACCAATAAAGGGTGCAACCGTATCCAATTCACCATCTTTGTTGACGTAGCAAATCAAACAGACTTGAATCGGCTTCTGCGCTTCAATCGCAGCACCCAAGATACGACCATGGACTTTCTTGACTTGACTGCCATCGGTGGTGGTGGCTTCTGGAAAAAACAGTACCGGAATATCTTGTTTGAGAAATTGAGTAATCTGTTCACGAATTCGTTGCGAATCACCTGAACCGCGCTTGATAAATAGCGTTCCGCCGCCCTTGGCCAACGCACCAAACACCGGCCACTTTTGGATCTCAGCCTTGGCCAAAAAGAATACGCGTGCACCAGAACCCAATACAGCGACATCCAACCATGACACATGGTTACTGACCCACAGCGCAGGTTCACGCGATACCTCCCCATGTAGGCGCACATCAATGTTGAACACATCACAAAGACGACGACAAAAATACTGCACATAGCGAGTATTAACGGGATTGTTGGGATCTTTATAAAGTTTGTGTCGGAACACCAAATAAAAACCTTCGGAGAGCACTAAGCTACCCGTAGCGACTTTCTTACTATATAAAAACAACTTAGAGAGCGGACTTATTTTTTTTGAACGATTTTTCGCGTGTTGAGTCATAAATATTCACTAAACAAGAACGTGTATCTGTAATTTACAGGACTGAGTATACACTTATACAAGAAGTTGCAAAGCTTGAAAAGCCTGACCTTATAATGAGTTTTAACGCTGTTTACTACACATATTCCGCAAAAACATCAAACAGACTCTCATTCGAAAAAGGCGCCAATTGATGTCAACCTCGAAACGATCCAAGCCAGTCTATCTGCCAACGCATAAACCCAGTGCCCCTCAAATCTATCATCTCTTACACCCATTCCACATGACGTTGAGTCTAAGTAAAATCTTGGGTTACATCATTTTATATTGTGGTAGTTTGATTCTACTGTCTAAAATTTTTCTTGCAATTCTTTAAGTCGATTTGCGTACTAAAGCGACAAATTACATTAGAATGTCATTTTATTGCAATGTGAGTTTTTATATCTGTGGAATACTTTGATCGATACCAAGGTGGTGAACGCGCTATTTTGGTCAGTGTAAGCGTTCAATTATTAGAAGATTTAGACGCAGAAGAGTTTCGATTATTGGCCCAATCTGCAGGTGCAGAAATTATAGAACACGTTCAAGCCACGCGGATCAAACCCGATCCCAAATTATTTATCGGTTCTGGCAAAGCCCAAGAGCTGGCCGAACTGGTCGAACAGCACGAGGCTGAACTGGTTATTTTTGACCACAGCCTCACCCCCGCCCAAGAACGTAACTTAGAACGCATCGTAGAATGTCGTGTTGTTGACCGTACCGGTTTGATTTTAGATATCTTTGCCCAACGTGCCCGTACCCATGAGGGTAAACTCCAAGTTGAGTTGGCACAGCTTGAGCATTTATCTACGCGCTTGGTACGTGGTTGGACACATTTAGAACGTCAAAAAGGTGGGATCGGCTTACGTGGCCCGGGTGAATCACAGCTCGAAACCGACCGTCGTTTATTGCGGATTCGCATGGGTCAGCTCAAAGACAAGCTCGAAAAAGTCCGTCAGACGCGTATTCAGGGGCGGGCTGCGCGCCAAAAAGCTTCCGTACCGACCGTGTCTCTGGTTGGCTATACCAACGCGGGCAAGTCCACCCTGTTTAACATCTTGGCAGATTCCGAAGTTTATGCGGCCGATCAACTGTTTGCGACCCTCGATCCAACCTTAAGACGTTTGAATTGGGATGGCATCGGTGCACTGGTTCTGGCCGATACCGTGGGTTTTGTCCGTAATCTGCCGCATGCCTTGGTTGAATCCTTTAAAGCCACGCTCGAAGAAACCCTAGAAGCCACGCTGCTGCTACATGTCATCGACAGCAGCAGTCCAGATATGCTGGAACAAATTGAGGCGGTTGAAGCGGTGCTCAAAGAAATCGGTGCCGATGTCCCGACACTACGGGTCTATAACAAGATTGACCTCAGTGGTGAGGATGCCAAGATCATTTACCGTGAGCCACATCAGCCCGAGCGTGTCTATGTCTCAGCGCATGCCGAGCTAGGCCTAGATCTGCTCCGCCAAGCAGTACAAGAATGCCTGATGGGACAACTCCAACAGTTTGACCTGCTCCTAAAACCCGCTTATGGCAAGTTACGCACCCAGTTATATGCACTCAATGTGATCCAATCAGAGCAACATAATGAGCAAGGTGAGATTCAGTTAAGGGTCATTATTGCACCACATAAGCTCGAACAACTGATCAAACAAGCCCATCTCCCTATCGATGAAATCTTGGGTGAACATGCAAAAAGATTCGAACGTCCACTCGAAGCATTTGAAATTAAACGCGAGATCGGTTAAAACGAGATAAGTCACGTTTTAAAATAGAATAGCTATGACAACATCTTTAAAGCAGATTGACTGGTTGGCATGGTGCATGACACTGTCGCTCATCATAATATTTCGTGAAGTATCCGTCTGGATCATGACTCTGGTGCATTTTCCAGAATTGGGCAATTTGGTTGGCTTACTCAGCTTGCTGATCTGTTTGCTGATCTGGCGAAAATCTCGCAAGATCCCCCCTCGTCTCCTCGATTGTAATAACACTCTTATGAAAGAAAGTGCCTTTGCATTCCTACCGGTCTGTGCAGGCTCACTGATTACAATGATTCATATGGGCAAGGAAATCCCAACCTTCTTATTCATTATGGTGGTGAGCACCCTGATTCCACTTTGGATTTACGCCAAAATGGCAAAAAAATGGCTCTAGGAGATCGAAGATGTTTAGTGTTCTAACTGGGTTTTCGATTACCCTCTTGGCCTATTTGTTGGCAAAGCCGATCAATAAAAAACTACCACAAGTGCCCGTGCTCGTGATCAGCATGTGCTTTGTGGTTGGACTCTTGGCGGTGTTTAACATTCCGTATCAACAGTATGCCGGTGAGGTCAATCAGCTGTTTAGTCATCTGCTCGGCTATGTCACCGTGGCATTGGCGATTCCTTTAGCCGCGATGCGCTATGATGATTTACCCGTCAAATCGATTTTGGGTATTTTATTATTTGCCAGTATCAGTGCCGTTGCCCTCCCGATGAGCTTGGCCTATTTGCTGCATTTGTCTCATCCTGAAATCATGGCCTTCTCCACTCGCGCAGTGACCACGCCGATTGCGATTAATATCGCGACCTTGCTCAACTCACCGATCGATAAAACCATTTTAATTGTGATTTTATCCGGCTTGATTGGTGCGGCATTCTCATCGGTGATTTTAAAAAACATCAATGACGAACGTGCTTCAGGATTGGCATTGGGTCTCGCTGCACATGCGATTGGCACCGCACAGGCATGGCAACGTGGTCCAGTTGCCGGTCGTTACGCGGCCTTTGGTATGGCCGTGAACGCCGTATTTACAGCAATCTGGCTACCGTCGTTTATTTTATTTTTAAGATAGCACGTCACTTTCGTCAGACGCATAAAAAAGCACCCTGCTGATCTCATCAACAGGGTGCTTTTTTATGCGCCAAGTTCAACTGGACGCCTGCAGAAGGATGCTTAAAACACAGGATTATCGACTGCAAAAGTCTGTTGATCTTCGAGACGATAAGCGATCAACTGCTCACCCCAGACACAACCACCATCCACATTTTGAATCTGCGCAGAAACACGCTTACCCTGCAATGCAGCCCAATGACCAAACAGGATTTGGTGAGTTTCAGCGGCTTTCGATGGGTACTCAAACCACGGCTGAAAGCCTGCTGGCATCGGTGCATCCAGTGCATCCTTAAACTCAAACTCCATATGCGCTTCGGCATCGGTCAGACGCATTCGTGTCAAGTAATTGGTGATCACTCGAAGACGATCCTGCCCCACCAAATCATCAGACCAAACCGTTGGCGTTGTACCATACATGGCACGGAGATAGGCATCGACCTGCTCAAAGTCATCGCTGGCCAATACCGCTTCAACTTCTTTGGCCAAGGCCACAGTCTGCTCCGCGCTCCAGTTCAGTGGAATACCAGCATGGGTCAAAATCGTGGTCGCATTCGGCATCAAACACAACGGTTGATGACGTAACCAATCGATCAAGTCATCACTGTCGATCGCATCAATCAGATCTTGGGTCTGATCTTTGGCTTTAATGGTTTTGATCCCACGTGCACAAGCCAATAGATTGAGATCATGATTGCCCAGTACGGTTGCCGCCACACCACGATCGACCAGTTTTTTGACAAAGCGTAAAGTGCCGAGTGAATCTTCACCACGTGCCACCAAGTCACCAGCAAACCAGATAAAATCCTGATCCGCATCAAACTGAATCTTTTTTAGCAAGTCCTTGAGCGCGGCAAAACAGCCTTGTACATCCCCGATCACATAGTTATAGCGTGCCACTTAATCCACCACTTCATCAGACAGCGCGACAAATTGTGCCAAGTTCAATGTTTCTGGACGTGCCATTGGATCAATCCCCGTACGCTCAAATGCCCCCTCTTTCAACATGCCTTTTAAGCTGTTGCGCAGTGTTTTACGACGCTGAGTAAAGACGTGACCCACCAAACGTGCCAAGGCTTTTTCATTTTGAGCCACGATTGGTTTGTCTTTATAGGGTTGTAAACGGAAAATCGCACTGGTGACTTTCGGTGGCGGATTGAATGATCCTGGTGCCACTTCAAACAAAAACGTCGGTTTGCAGTAGTACTGAATCATCACGGACAAACGTCCATACTCTTTGGTATTCGGAACAGCAGTAATACGATCAACCACTTCTTTTTGCAGCATGAAATGCATGTCTTGGATTTGACCACCAAAGGTCAAGAGATGAAATAGAAGTGGGGTAGAAATATTATAAGGGAGATTGCCGACCACACGTAGCGGCTTATCTTCTGTAAATAAGGTATTAAAATCAAACTTGAGCGCATCGCTTTCAATGATGGTCAAACGCTCAGGATGCGGCACGCGACCCGGCAAACCTTTTGCTAAATCACGATCGAGCTCGATCACCGTCAAAGCATCACACTCACCGATCAATGGCGCAGTCAATGCCGCTAGACCTGGTCCGATCTCGACCACGTTTTCACCTGCACGTGGATTGACAGCGCGCACGATTTTGGCAATCACGCCTTGATCATGTAAGAAGTTTTGGCCAAAACGTTTCCGAGCTTGATGCCCTTCATCTTTGGGGTTTAGGGCATTAATTTGATACATAAAACAGGTCCAACATGACGTAATTGATGAGCTAAATGAAAGATTCTAAATGATTATTGGCGTGCTAATTCAAGTGCCAAGTCGACAGCGACCTGTAAACTTGAGGACTTGGCCTGTCCTGTACCAGCCAGTGACAGTGCCGTACCATGATCCACAGAGGTGCGGATAAACGGCAAGCCCAAAGTGATATTGATGGCTTCGCCAAAGCCCTGAGATTTTAGCACAGGTAAACCCTGATCGTGATACATCGCTAACACAGCATCGGCATGTTGTAGATGTTCTGGAGTAAATAAGGTATCTGCAGGCAGACACAGACTCAGATCAATCCCTTGTGCACGATAGGTTTCCAATACTGGATTGATGGTATCGATTTCTTCATGACCCAGATAACCGCCCTCACCCGCATGTGGATTGAGTCCACAAACCAAGATCCGTGGCTGTGCCAGTTTAAATTTGGTTTGCAAATCATGCAGTAAGATATCGATCACTTGGGTAAGACGCTGAGTGCTAATCGCATCCGCCACATCACGCAGTGGCAGATGGGTAGTGACTAAAGCAACGCGTAGATCTCGAGTTGCCAACATCATCACCACGCACTCAACCCCAGCACAGGCTTGATAAAATTCAGTATGCCCACTAAAGGCGATTCCAGCATCATTGATGACTGACTTCTGTACTGGCGCTGTCGCGACACCAACACTGCGCCCTTGCATTGCATAATCCGCCGAACGCTGTAATTGTTCTAATACATAAGCAGCATTGGCAGGATCCAACTGCCCCAAGACCACCTCGCGCTGAACAGGGATATGCTCGACATAGAGTTGACCGATCGCAGAAGCTTGCGTCTGTCCCTGATAGTCGACGATTTCAATCTCAAGTCCCAACATTTCAGCGCGCTGTTGTAACAAAGTACGATCCGCCAAAACCACAATGGGACGCTCATCAACACGATCCGCCAGACTCAGGCAGATATCAGGACCAATCCCAGCAGGTTCGCCACTGGTAACATATAAAGGAAGCAAGGCAAGCATGGTTCGACCCCAAAACAACGAAACAGTGAATACAATTATATGGACAAATTCAGAGTGCTATGTGATTAATTTTGCTGGAAGACTCGCGTTGTTACCGCATAATTTATGAAAAGCCCGAAATAATCCCAGTGTAATGCATCTACCCATTGTAGTTCGTCTAGCTTTGGTTTAAAATCTCGTCTCCATTTTGTTTGGACAGGTTTCATCGTCCAAACCAACTATAATAGGTAGTGGTTCATGAAAACTCTCAGCGCTAAGCCAGCTGAAGTTCA
>JASLIY010000281.1 GCA_030152675.1 Acinetobacter sp. | reverse complement strand
CACAAGCACATGGCTTGCCGAGCTGGATGTTTAAACGTCTGAAAAAAGACTGGCCCGAACAACTGCCTGAACTGTTCCAACATCTCAAACAAGTGGCGCCCTTGACCATTCGTGTCAATCAACGTCAGATCAACCGTGATGCGTATCTCGCGCAAATTCTGGAGTTGGGTGTTGAAGCACATGCCTGCCCGATCTCAGCCGATGGCATCATCCTCGATCAAAATGGTCACATTCCAGATCTGTTGGGCTTTGAACAAGGTTGGTTCTCTGTACAAGATGAACATGCGCAATTGGCCACGCAACTGCTCCCGGACCTGAGCCAGAAAACTGTACTCGATGCCTGTGCTGCGCCCGGCGGCAAGACAGCACATTTGTTAGAGCGCTTTGATCTCAAAAAGCTTTTCGCCTTGGACAATGACGAAAAACGTCTAGAGCGTCTATTTGATAATATCGACCGCTTGCAATTGCATCACGATCAAGACATCGAAGTGATCACGGCGGATGCCTGCACGTGGCAAGCACCTGAGGCACTCGACTGTATCGTTCTAGATGCGCCATGTTCTGCCACGGGGGTTTTACGCCGTCATCCCGACATTCGCCTGTTGCGCCAAACCACGGATATTCCAACCACGGTGGCACTGCAAAAACAAATCTTGGCGCATATGTGGCAACAGCTCAACGCCGGTGGCGTGATGCTCTATATCACCTGTTCAATTTTAAAAGCTGAAAATGAACAACAAATGCAAGACTTCTTTGCTGAACATGCAGATGCTGAAGAAATCAAAATCCAAGCCGACTGGGGCATTGAACAAATCCATGGTCGCCAACTCTTACCTGAACCCGGTCGTGGTGACGGCTTCTATTATTGTTTGATCAGTAAGCGCGCTTAATCCAAACCTGCGCATCGTCGATTTCAAGATCGAACAAGCGCCCATAAAAAAGAGCCGCGATCGGCTCTTTTTTATGGGGTGTGTTTTTCTGTTTTAAAACTTAAAGCAACCGATTAATCATCTGCCTGCTCGGGGTGTTTGGTGAGATGTAAAATCGCCAACAATAAACCGCCCCAGAGAAACACGATTGAAATAATCATCATAATAATGGCTGAAGTATTCATTGATATGCTCCTATCGATCGTGAATCTTGGTCATGACCAAGGCGCCCAAGGCACAAAATATAATCACGCCCCATCCAAACATCATGGTGAGTGAGGTTGAGTAATCACCATAACCATCTTTGATCAACGCATATAACGCCAATAACAAAGTGGATAACAACACCACTGGAGTGATAACAGTCAGCGTAAATTCCCATGCACGACCAAGTTTAATGGTCGAGATATGATTGACGTGTATTTCTAACTCGCGCATCAAACTACGTTTAAACCACGCCACCATCACGATTGACACCAAGGCACCCGATACGATCCCGAGGTTATTAATAAAGTGATCGATAATGTCGACCAGTTTAATCGCATTGTTGGTTGAGAATAAGAAGATCGACACCAATGCAGTACCGCCACCAATCGCACTCACGGCTTTGACACGGCTCCATTTGAGTTTGTCTTGTAATGCTGCAATTGGCACTTCAAGAATACTCACCATCGAGGTAATACCCGCCACGAATAACGAGGTGAAGAATAAAATACCAAACAGATCCGCACCAGCACCCAAGCTTGAAATCAGTTTAGGGAAAGCAATAAAGGCCAAACCAATACCACCACTGACCACATCCGCAACGGATTTATCTGCGGCTTGTGCCATAAAGCCCAATGCTGCAAATACCCCAATCCCCGCCAAGATTTCAAATGAAGAGTTGGCAAAACCCACGATCAAGCCAGAACCTGTCAGGTTGGTTTTCGGTTTTAAATACGATGCATACGTCACCATAATCCCGAAGCCGACCGACAAACTAAAGAAGATATGACCATAAGCTGCAAGCCATACTTTATAGTCCATCATCGCAGCCCAGTTCGGCGTAAAGAAGGCATTTAAACCTTGTGCCGCGCCCGGTAAACGCACTGCTTGAATCACTAAAATGGTAAATAGCACGATCAATAATGGCATGAAGATTTTATTGGACAGTTCAACGCCCTTTTTCACCCCACCATATAAAATCGCCAAGACAGCAATCCATACCCCGACCAATGGCCAGAATAAATGACTGACAAAGGTCAGATCAAAGCCCGTTTCAGCAGACGTATTCAAGAAGGTATTAAAGAAAAATCCTTCTGGATCGGCGCCCCACATCTGTCCCATGGAGAAGTAAATATAACTTCCAGCCCAAGTCAGGACACCGGCATAATATAAACCAATGATGATACAGACACAGACCTGCCACCAGCCAAGTGTTTGCGCTGATTTGGTCAATTGTTGATAGGCTTTCGGCGGTGCACCATTACTGCGATGCCCCACAGCGTAATCTAAAAACAGTAAAGGTAAACCCGCCGTTAAGAGTGCAATAAGATAAGGAATGAGGAACGCGCCTCCTCCATTTTCATAGGCGACATAAGGAAAGCGCCAAATATTACCCAACCCAACAGCAGAGCCAATTGCTGCAATAATAAAACCTGATCGCGCAGACCAGTTTTCACGTTTATCTGTCATAAAAACACCTAGTCCTAAGGCATCTTTTTGATGCTGCTTATTGTCATTGTGAGAACGCAGGCAAAAAAAGTACCAAGTAATTTTGTTGTTTGAATAAGACCCGCGCCTTTTGAGCACACTGTTCTAATTGCAAACCAGTAATTCAGAACTGAGATTTATGTAAAAACTAAGAACTCAAAATACTGTTTAATGACGCAACAATACCTGTTTTCTGTGCGCATTACTGCAATCTCAGCATATAAACTCAGTAAAAAAATTAAAAATATATTCGGGTTTGTGGTTTTTTTATCCAGTCCAATCTTCAACCTGATTAAAACTAAGTCAATCTTGCAAACAATGCAAATTTATAAAATTAACGCACACTGGCTGGCACACGATAATGCCCGATAATTTTATATTGGAAGAGAATATTATTTTCCTGCGTGCCATAGCCAATATTATGGATCACCCATGGCGTGGTTGAGCGCGGCGCCACTTTATCTGAGATCACACCAATATGGGTCAAGCCTTTGCCCAAATCCCATGCCACAATATCCCCCGCTCGATAATGCTGGGTTTGCGCCGGATCCGCGTTGACTTGATATCCCTGTCGAGTGAAATAAGTCATGATATTGGGCACACGACGATGGTCGATATTTTTATCTGGCCGTTTCAGTCCCCATTTTTGCGGATAGGCTGCAAAGTTTTTCTGCATGTCTTGGTGAATACGCTGCTGAAGATCAATGCCTTGCACCCGCAGTGCGCGGATCACCACATCGGTACACACCCCTTTGATCATCGGCACATCCCCCATCGGATAGCTCAAAGCACTGTAGCCCGGATCATAGAGTAGCGTCTTGCCAATTTGAGCACGTGCATCACTGACCAATTGATTGGCTTGAAAAGCCCATGCACTCAAACTACTCAAGAGCAAGGTTGCGCATAAAAGCGGCTTGATGAATATTTTAAAGTTCATATTTTTCTCTTTATCTCTTGTTACTGGGTGGAACACAAAAATTTAACTTTTAATCACGTCTTAATTACAGCGTTGAATTATAAAAATTATTAACCTTTCCAAGCGATGATCTTACGCTAAATTTGTGATGAACTGAAAGTAGATAATGAAAGTTGGATTTAAGCTCTATATGATGAGCAACCACGTTTTTCAGCCAATGTTTGAATCGCATTGCATTGGCTCCAAGCCATGTCGTTGTTAGATCAAAAGAGGAAGGTATGAAGGTTCTAAAATTATCGCTATTTACGTTAGCAGCATCACTCAGCTCTTGGGCACAAGCTGATTTTATTGGGTTGAATGCCGATGCCAGCTACTGGTTTTATGATGGTAAGGTCGATACCACAAAACCGGTTCGTGAACATCAAAGCTTAGATCGAGATGGTGCGGCACAACTCTCCCTCTCCTTTGAGCATCCGGTCCCGTTTCTCCCCAATGCAAAAATTAAAACAGTTAATCTCAAAGCCGACGGCAAAGATGCTGCCGATGCAACTGCCAGCAGCAGTACTGAGCTACGTCATACCGACTATATTTTATATTATGAAATTTTAGATAATGTGGTCAGCGCAGATATTGGTCTTGGCCTCGCCAATCTCGATGGCAAGACTGTATTTAACCGTCCAACGCAGTCGGCGCAATTTGATATCTCGGGTAATCAAGCCATCGTTTATGCCGCAGTGGGTGCCAAACTTCCATTTACGGGATTAAGTGCGAAAGGCGAAGCAGTGTATAGTAATATTCAAGATGTGAAATTAACGGATGTACAGGCCGAAGTTCAATATAACTTTGTGCAAAACCTGATGTTAGATGTGGGTGCCAAAGTCGGTTATCGTTATACTGACATCGACTTTAATAAGAAAAATGATGCAAGTATTAGTTACCAATTTAAAGGCCCTTATATTGGCTTAAACGCACATTTTTAATCCCTCTATGATGCCATTCCTCGCCAAAGCCCCATGATCAGCATGGGGCTTTTTTTGATTTGTTCACATTGAAGATCTAACTTTAAAAATCAAGATACAGTGCCATTCTCATCTTCGAGTTGGGCGCGAATCTTGATTTCAGCCGCATGGTCATTTTCATAACTACTCGGGTCATCCACCAATAAAATCGCCACTGAACGCGTCGACTGAAAAGCGCTGAGAACAATCACCAAAATCGAGGTCAATGGAATCGCCAAGATGGCCCCAGCCACGCCCCAAATCGATGACCATAAGGACAAGGAGATTAAGACCACAAAGGGAGAAAGGTTAATCTGCTTACCGATCATTTTCGGCTCTAGCACATTCCCGACATACATCTGCGCGATGGTGAGTAAACTGGCCACCAAGATGGTCATTTGAATCGAACCAAACTGTACCAGGGTCAGCAAGACCGGAAAGACCACGCCGAGTAATGAGCCGATATAGGGGATATAGTTCAATATCCCAATCACCAATGCCCAGAATAACGCATGCTCTACCCCACATAACCACATAATCACCAGCGAGATCACACCGAGGATAATATTAATCAGCGTTTTGATCGCCAGATAATCGCCGATCTTGCGGTTAATATCGATGACCAATGCTTTGGTACGTTCAGCGCCCGGCCCCGGAAATGCCATGGCAAACTTCATTGCAAATCGACTGCGTTCAGTCAATAAAAACAACGCGTATACCACGATCAATACGATCATACCGGTCAACGAACTCAGGGCTGAAATAATCGAGCTAAACAAATACTGCATATTGATTTTGTCGAGCGTCATTTCACGGATCAAATTCCAATCAGGATCTTGGCTCAAGCCCATATTGACACTGAGCTGCACAATAATCTTTTCTAGATTGGCTTGATAAATCGGCGCCGAACTAACGATCTGCTCACCGGTACTGACCACAATATGGCTTAAACCAAATAAGGTGGCGATAAAACCCGTCAAAACCAAAATATGACGTAACCAGAGTGGACTGCGATTTAACAGCGGCAAACGCCCAAGCCAATCGGTTAAAGTCACCAAGATATAAATAGAGATCGCGGCAATAAAGACTGGCAATAATAATGTTTGACCGATTTGCAGCAACCAACCCGATAAAATGATAAAGAGCAGTAAAAACACCAGCGTTTGTAATGTCTGTTGCCAGGTTTTATGATTATTCTGCATCTATGCTCCAACATCACAAAAAAGATAAATTTTAACCGATTATTAGCAAACTTAAATCTATTATTGATTTAGTTTGGCTATTTCCACAAGATTCGCAATTCAAGTTGTTGGTTTTCGATTTTTGCTCTCGATTTTTACACTTTTGCGCCTTTGTCGCTTTTGGCTTACACCCTCTGCAGAAAATGGCGAATATACCGCAGACGCCATTGCACCTAATATGGCTTTAACAGGAAGCAGGAAGCCTCCAAATAGAAAAACAATAAGATTTACCCAACAGCAGGACGCTTAGGTACGACAGGAGTTATACCTTCAACACGATACGAAACAGCCCCATCAGGATGATGGGCTGTTTTCTTTTCTAGATCTGCATCCCAATGGCTGCTTTTAATCCAAGCCTGCCATAGCCAACAGTTTAAATACCTTATAAATGTGTACTTCGGTTTATCTTGCGCAAATCTATCTTATAATCACGGCTATTTATTTTTAATTTTCGCCGATCTATGTCCAGTCTCAATAAGTTTCTATCACGATTTAGCAGCATTACGATCCAACGCAGTGCCAGCTATGTTCAACATATTGACCTTGAAACCTTAGACATCATGACCGAAGGCCCGACCACCGTGGCCTACGCGCAAATTGAAGGCACGGATTATTACGATACCACCATCGAATATCACTCCACCCTGAATCGTTTAACAGAAACAGATTGCAGTTGTCCGGTGGGTTTTAACTGTAAACATGCGGCAGCACTGGCACGCTTCTTCTACGCTGAGTATTTAGATCCTGCTCTGGTTCAAACCCCTCAAGGCGCGGCACTCAGTCCGCAAATGCATCACCAGCAGCCGCAATATCGTGAAGCTGAACAATGGCTCAATCAATTTAAACAGTATTTAACTCAGCGCCAATCACGTTCGGTCAATCCGCACAATCAACTGATCTATATCCTCAACTGGAAAAATAACCCTCTTGATATTGAAACTGCCGTGCATAAAGTACGCCGCAATAAAGCAGGTGAAATACGCGATACCACGATCTATACCAGTTATGACAATATTTTAAATCAACGCCTCAAACTGTCTGAGGCCGAGCGCACCTTATTTTCCCAGATTTATTTTTATGCCAAACTCAATCAAGTCGATCATTTTTATATGCCGCACTTAGATCTAAGTAATATGCCACTGAATATATTTAGAGGCCTGATTGAAACTGGACTGGTACATTGGCAGCAATATCAAAACAAAGCACTCAGCTGGACCGATGCCCCACAGCATCTCGAGTTTGCATGGAAAAATGGGATCCAGTCTGAAACTGAAAAATTAGAACTGTATATTATCGATCAGCAACAACGCCGTATTCCCCTCAATACGCATGCCAGTAATTTTTGTATTTTTCCCTCACAACCCTTGTGTTATATCGACACGGCACAGCATCTAATTGGACCACTCGAGAGCGATTATCCTGCAGAGTTATTACAGCATTTAGTGAGTATGCCAGCCCTACCGGTCTCCTTGCTCAATCAGTTCGATCAAATGATGCATCATCAGCCTGTGTCGATCGCGATTCCACAACCACAATATTTACAAGAGCTCAAAGTGATTCAAGGTGCACCTGTGGCGATTATCCGCTTTGGTGCATTTTCCAAACTAGAACAACGCTTGGGCCATGAGCAATATGCCTTTGCTGAAATCGAGTTTGAATATCAGGGCGGCCGCATAAAATCCGGCAGCAGTGCCGAAAGTTTTATGGGCACGGTGCAAGATAAAACGGTAAAACAACTGCGTGATTTCGATCGAGAGCAACAGTATATTCAACAACTCAAAGACTTAATTCCCTCACTTCATCCCGCCAATCAACTCAAGATCCTCAAACAGTCGAAGTTTGAGCACGATATTTCAGATGATGTGGTGTGTGCTGATCCACAGGATTGGATTGCGCAGCTCATCCCTGTCAATCAGTTTGAACAATTGGGTTGGCAAGTTGAACATACGCCACAGAGTTTATTTAATCTGGAATTGGCCCAAAATATCGAGTTCTCACTTGAACCTTCTGCACAACGTCAGGATTGGTTTGATGTCGGCGTGACGGTACAGGACCCTGCAGGCAACCGTTATAATCTGATCGATCTCTTGGCCAATCTGATTCAGCAGTCCCCACAACTTCTCGATGCGGATTATATTGAGCAACTCGATGAAAAACGCTTTTTAAATATCTCTGTAGATCCTGAGCGCGCTCAACTGAGTATCTCAGCACAAGAAATCAAACCAATTTTATTGTACTTAAAAGATATATTACAACAGCCCGAATCACGCCAAGTCGATCGTTATGATGCCAGTCAACTGTTGCAATTACAGCATCAACTCGGCCTAGAATGGCAGAGCCAACAGCGCTTAAAAGACTTCGCAGAGCAGTTAAAACAAGGCTATCAGCAATATCTTCCAACTCCTCAGGGTTTCCAAGGTGAGTTACGTGGCTATCAACAACAAGGTTTGGCATGGTTACAGTT
>JASLIY010000290.1 GCA_030152675.1 Acinetobacter sp. | reverse complement strand
TCCCCCCTTCTCGTTATATCGCTATCAGCCCATCTCTGCTCGCTCCATCCGGTTGTGCCAAACATCAAGCCCAGTGTCTGTGTAAGCAAATCGCTGTAGTAACACCATCGTCGATCTCAAGCGCTTCACGCCATCTAAATGCAGCAATGACAAGATATGACAGAGGGAAATTTCTCTGAGCTGCTGTAATTTTCTCTAAATAGGCAACAAAGACTGAAAAAAGTCATCAATCGCACACGATATTTCTGTAATATCATGCATCATTTCTAGCGTCGGTTTTTCACTCGGCTCAGCTCACTGAGGCAAAGGCGCTAGTCACTCTTTTTTTATCTACCAATGCTCTGATCCGTGATTCGGTTGCAGGATCAATATTGGAACACTTATGGGTCAGCGCTGACACATAAGCATAGTGAGGTGCCAGCATGGAAATCAAAGTCAACTTTCTCGACAACCTTCGACTTGAAGCCAAGTTCGATGACTTCACAGTGGTGGCCGATCAACCTATCCGCTACAAAGGCGACGGTTCAGCACCGGGGCCATTCGATTATTTTCTCGCGTCTTCGGCGATGTGCGCCGCCTACTTCGTCAAGGTCTATTGCGCAGCACGTGATATTTCCACTGACAATATCCGCCTGTCGCAAAACAACATCGTTGACCCTGAAAACCGCTACAAGCAAATCTTTAAAATTCAGGTTGAACTCCCTACCGATATTTCTGAGAAAGATCGCCAAGGCATCTTGCGTTCCATTGAACGTTGTACCGTAAAAAAAGTGGTACAAACCGGTCCCGAATTTGTGATCGAACATGTTGAAAGCATCGATGCCGATGCACAAGCCTTGCTCATGCCGAGCTTGGCCTCAGAAAACAGTACCTATATTCAAGGCAAAGACCGTCCACTCGAAGAAACCATCGCCACCATGTCCGGTATCTTGGCCGACTTGGGCATGAAGATCGAAATCGCGTCATGGCGCAATATCGTGCCGAATGTCTGGTCATTACATATTCGTGATGCACAGTCGCCAATGTGCTTTACCAATGGCAAAGGCGCAACCAAAGAAAGTGCCTTGGCTTCGGCCTTGGGGGAGTTCATTGAACGTTTAAACTGTAACTTCTTCTATAACGATCAGTTTTGGGGTGAAGACATCGCCAATGCTGCGTTCGTACATTATCCAGAAGAGAAATGGTTTCAACCGGGCCCAGACGATGCATTGCCAGAAGAAATTTTGGATGAGTACTGCCTCGAAATTTATAATCCCGATGATGAATTGTTGGGCACGCATTTATATGATACCAACTCAGGCAATACAGCGCGTGGCATCTGCTCACTGCCCTATGTACGTCAATCTGATGGCGAAGTGGTGTATTTCCCATCGAACTTGATCGAAAACTTATTCTTAAGTAATGGCATGAGTGCGGGAAATACCTTAGCAGAAGCCCAAGTACAGTGCTTGTCTGAAATTTTTGAACGTGCAGTGAAACGTGAAATTCTGCAAGGTGAAATGACCCTGCCTGACGTACCACAAGCGGTTTTAGACAAATATCCAAGCATCGTTGCTGGGATTCAAGCGCTTGAAGAACAAGGCTTCCCGGTATTGGTCAAAGATGCCTCGCTCGGTGGTCAGTTCCCAGTGATGTGTGTCACGCTGATGAATCCACGCACTGGTGGTGTGTTTGCCTCTTTTGGTGCACATCCAAGTTTTGAAGTGGCCTTAGAACGCAGCCTCACCGAGTTACTGCAAGGTCGTAGCTTTGAAGGCTTGAATGACTTACCGCAACCCACTTTTAGCAGCCATGCAGTGACTGAGCCGAACAACTATGTGGAGCACTTTATTGACTCGAGTGGTGTGGTGTCATGGCGCTTCTTTAGTGCCAAAGCCGATCATGAGTTTGTCGAGTGGGACTTCACCGCCAAGGGTGAAAACAGCAATGCAGACGAAGCTGAAGCACTGTTCGGTATCCTCGAACAAATGGGCAAAGAAGTGTATATGGCGGTGTATCAGCATTTAGGTGCGACCGCGTGTCGAATCTTGGTGCCAGATTATTCTGAGATTTATTTGGTTGAAGATTTGATTTGGGACAACACCAACCAAGCGCTGTCTTTCCGCGAAGATATTTTAAACTTGCACCGCTTGGATGATGCTGCGCTTGAAGCGCTGCTCGAACGCCTCGAAGAAAGTGAGTTGGATGACTATACCGACATCAACACCTTGATCGGGATCGAGTTTGATGACAATACCGTATGGGGTCAGCTCACCATTCTTGAATTAAAACTGTTAATTCAATTGGTGTTGCAGCAATTCGAAGAGGCCAAAGACTTGGTCGAGACTTTCTTGCAATACAACACCAACACGGTTGAACGTGGACTGTTCTATCAATGCATGAATGTGGTGCTCGAGGTTATCCTAGATGAAGAGCTTGAACTAGATGATTATGTCGGCAATTTCCGTCGTATGTTCGGAGATACCCGTCTAGATGCGGTACTGGGTTCTGTCGATGGCAGCGTGCGCTTCTACGGCCTAACCCCGACCAACAGCAAACTCGAAGGGCTTGATCGTCATCTGCGTCTGATCGAGAGCTATAAAAAACTGCATGCGGCACGTGCCAAAGCCGTGAGCTTAAATGTGTAAGCATGGTTTAAGGCTTAAGCTCAACTGATTAGCCAAAAACCCCACTCGCGCCTTCAGCCCGAGTGGGGTTTCTATCGGCCTGATGGCCATTTATAGCTTAGGCTATTTCATATTAATCAAAGGCCTTCATCCACTTAAAATCGTATTTCAAGCCAAGACCAAAGCCACGTGTGACTTTATCATCCCGCAGATCGTTCTTATCATAGTGATCATAATAAGCTTGCAACGTGAGGTCTTTATTGACTTTATACATATAAGCAAATTGGTAACGCTGTTGTTTGGCCTCTAACTCGCGTTGCACATCCTTCTGCATATAGTTCAATACCCATGAATGCTGATCATGATTGAGCTTAAAGCCAGTAATCCAATACGCAATATCCTTCTGACTATTTTCAGTCTGATGGTAATACTCCTGACCATATAATGCATAAGGCTGGAATGCTTTAAAATGAGTACTGCGAACTCCGAGCTGCCATTTCTTATCCATTTTATTGGCTTTCTCATCGGCCTGATGCCAATCCTTAGCAAAGCCTAGCGCCACTTTAAAATCATCATTTTTATAATCCAAACCAAGATCAAGTGAACGCGTGGGATCATCGGCTGTAAAGTTAAACATGGCATGACCAGAGTTATAATAACGTGCTTTGAATAACCAGCCTTCGATCTCTGGCGATTTATAACCGATCGCATTTGAGGTTCGGTTTCTGGCATTGGCAATACTGGTGCCCACGGCGGTTAAGCCCGCATCATTTCCAGCAAAACTAACGATACTACTCAACTGACTATATAAAGGTGAACCGGTTGGATTGGATGAATCCAAACGTCCAATTGCGACACTGCCCCATGTGTCACTACTCAACCCCACATATAGGTTACGTGGATAATCGGTTTCCTCACCGGTGGATAAATCGAAGCCTTCTTCTAAACCAAGATGCAGTTTTAAATCTGGCTGAAGATCATAAGCGGCTTTGACACCAAAGCGTGTACTGTTGTCATCCAATTTCTCTGTTAACTTTTGACCATCGACTTTTACATGTTCAAAAGTCGGTCTTAAACTTCCATATACAGTGACATCATGAGCAAAACTGCTACTACTGCATAATACGCAGCAACTGGCCACATATCGGGCTTTAGATTGAAATTCCATCTTTTTAAAAAGCATACTTACCCCTTAGCCTGAAGCGCTAAAGTAAATTTAAATATAGGGAATGCGTGCCAGGAACTTCATTCCATGATGCTTTCGATCCAAGCACGCAAGATTAGAAGAGCTTAGTCCGTGGTTTCAGCAATATGCAGATGCATCGCAGAGGGATAATCTCCCCCAGCATAAATGGTGTTATGGGCAACTCGTGCCACATTCTGCTCCGTTTGCTCGGCGTTTACTGAATCCAGCGACTGATCTTTAAAATTGGCCACATTAAAGTTCAAATCAAAATGCGGAAAATTACTGCTGGAAATATCCAGTCGAATGCGATGGCCTTTTTTAAATAAATTACAGCAGTCAAATGCTGTGATTTCGACTTTCACCACCTCACCGGCTGGGAGAGGTTCAGGCTTAGTCCAACTATTACGAAAACGCGCACGAATAATGCCGTCACTAATATTCATCGCAAAGCCTTCTGGATAATCTTCAGAAGCAGGATAAACATCGATCAGCTTGGCACTAAAATCTGTGTCGGCCGCATCACTACTCACCCACAATTCGACTTTGA
>JASLIY010000234.1 GCA_030152675.1 Acinetobacter sp. | reverse complement strand
AGTGCATGGCTTGCGATGCCTGCCATGCCTGAGATTAATTGTTTCTCGCGTTTTGATCCTGTTGAATCAATTCGATTTTATAACCATCTGGATCTTCTACAAATGCGATCACAGTGACGCCACCCTTCATCGGACCGGCTTCACGTACCACCTTGCCACCACGTGCTTTGATCTGTTCGCATGCCGCATAAGCATCGTCAACACCAATGGCAATATGACCATAGGCATTGCCCAAATCATAGCTTGAAGTATCCCAGTTATGCGTGAGTTCAAGGACCGTGGTGTCTTTTTCATCGCCATAGCCGACAAAGGCCAAAGTAAAGCGCCCTTCTGGATAATCACGTTGACGCAGTAACGTCATACCAAGGACTTCAGTATAGAACGCCAACGACTGTTCTAAGTTGCCTACTCGCAACATGGTATGTAGCATGCGCATGAGATTTATCTCCTCGTCTAAGTTTTATTTGAATGTTGTTGTAACAGTTTCGCCACCCAGACCACTAAAATCAAGATCGGAATACCAATTAGGGTGGTCATAAAGAAGAATTTAGGATAGCCAATTTGGGTCACAATAGTGCCTGAATAGCCGCCCAAAATTTTCGGTGTTAAAGTCATCAACGAACTAAAGATGGCATATTGTACCGCAGTAAAAGAGACACTGGTTAAGCTAGATAGAAATGCAATAAACGCCGCACCGGCAAAACCCGACGCCAAGTTGTCGAGGATGATCGCGCCATATAACCACAATGCACTGTATTCTTTAATGACCTTGCCTTTGATTTCAACCGATCCCGCGTCTTGTTCTGCAATTGGTGCGATGGCCTGCATTTGCACTGACAGACCCGATGGGCGTGCTTGAGATGCCACTTGATAATCAAGTTTTTGCTGTGCAGCACTGGCTTGTAAAGCCACAATATCGGTCTCTAAACGAATTTGCTTATGCTTGGCTTGTGCCAATGCTTTCCCATCGATGGCTGCGGTCAACTCACCGGTTTCACTGATTTTGGCTGGATAATGCTGACCATCTAAGACCAAATCGATCTTTTGATCTTCGATCTGCCCCAGATCAACACCACTCAGCTGTCCATTCACCACCACACTTTGCTTTAATTCAGCTGGATACAACGCAGCATTGGCGGTGATCGGCAATAACATAACTTGCGCTTGTGCGGTATTTTTTAAATAAGGCAGTGTGCTGTTAAATTCAGAAGCCGTATCCCCGACAAATTGAGTCTTGATCTGGATCTGTTGATTGCGCTGCAACTCCGTTGCAGGAACGCGTAGCTTGAAGTATCCGACTTCATCGGGTTGCGCCGTATAGGTTTTTTCACCGACATGTACTTGAACCAGATCCAAGTCTTGACCTGATTTGACCAAACCAATAAAAATTAAATTGGTGCAACTGGCCAAGATCGCGCCGACAAACATCAGTTTCATGATGTTCATGCGCTGTGCCAACAGACCACCTAAGAAGCCGCCCACCAGTGTAAAGACCACCCCATAAATCTTCACGGCTTCAGCGATTTGTTCTTTACTAAAGTTGAGATCTTGATAAAAAACGTTGGAAATCACACCGGCAATGATGTCTGAGATTCGATAAAAACCAATCAATAGCAACAACACCAATGCCAATTTCAAACCATAACGGCGAAAGAAGTCGGCAATCGGATTGACCCAAGTTTCATAGGCCATGTCTTTGTTGACGGCTCCGACTTTGACCAAAGCTGAAGCCACCAGCACCGCAACCACACCCGCACTCAAAAAGCGAAAAGCTTCAAATGAGAACTTGAGAATATTGTCTTGAATCTGCCAAGCAGTGATGAGTTTCTGAATAAAGGTATCGGCATTGATGTAGTAAATCACAAAGCTCAAAACCGCACAAAAGAACACGAAGACCAAGCGTAGATAGTCACTACGTTGATAGGTTTTATAGACACGATCAACTTGTGGTTCACGAATCACCAAGGTGGTCACGATACCCATCAGCATCACCGCCGCCATGGTCAAATAGGTAAACTGCCAAGCTTCATAAATATAGTTGCCTTTGGCGGTGCCCATTGATGCGGCAAGAAACAACGCCCCTGCACCGGCAACGATCATCCCGATGCGATAGCCAGCGTTATAGGTGGAAGCCAAAATGGTTTGCATCTCAGTTCCAGCCAACTCGATTCGATAAGCATCGATCACAATGTCTTGCGTCGCGGCGGAGAATCCGAGCAATACCGCCCCGATCGCCATCTGAATCAGAGACCAATTTTCAATAGTGAATTGGAATTGCATGCCTAAAATCTGAAAAGCAGGATTAAGCGTTTGTTTTAAAGCAGGATTGGTAAATGCCATGATACATATGGCGCTAATGATTAAACACTGGGCGATCAATAACCAAGCCCGACGTCGGCCTAATTTACGAGTGAGATAAGGCACCGGTAATTCATCGATCAAAGGTGCCCAGATAAACTTAAATGAATAGCCCAATGCTGCCCAACTAAAAAAAGTCACCGCACTTTTATCAATCCCCGCCTCACCGAGCCAAAGCGATAAACTTGAGAATATCAATAAGATCGGGATCCCTGCGGAAAAACCGAGGCACAGCATAATAAAAGCGCGCCGATCCAAAAACGCTTGGAATGCAGATTTCCAGCTTGAACGTTGTGTTGTCATCGCGTTGTTGTTGTCTACAAAAATAAATAGTGCTATTCAACCTTTTAATGCGTATAGATTCAATATTTTTATGCAAACAATCGATAAGCACCACGAGAATTATCATGATTTAAGCGGGGTGCGCTTGAATTTTTCTAGTAAACCTGTATACCTTTAACTTTTCATCAGCAATTAAGTTTTGGATTTCGCCAGTGGCCCAAAGACACGATCAAATTAACTCAAACGCGCTCACTCATACGACTACAACGCCATTAGAACTCAATGAAACCCGATTGCCTTCTGTATTTGACCAAGACCAAATTAAAAACACCCTTGTACAGACCGCACTTCAACCGGAACAGCTGAGCCATATTCCGAAGAGTCAAAATATTCCAAGCTCTACGCGCCGTTTAAAGCCGCTGAACAATTTCTTAGGCCAAGATCGCGCCAAAGCCTCTGTTGAGGCAGGTATTGCACTGCCTTACTCGGGCTATAACATCTTTGCCGTCGGTACGGCAGGCTTGGGTAAGCGCACCATGATCAAACGCTTACTACAACAACATGCCAAGAACATGCCCACCCCAGATGACTGGGTCTATCTGTATAACTTCAATAATGCACGTCAGCCTTTGGCCTTACGCTTTGCTGCTGGGCAAGGCAGTAAATTCCAAAGCCAGATGCATCAAAACTGGCAAAGCATCCTCAAACAGCTTGAGCGTCGCTTTAGTGCCGAGACCTATCACAACCGTATTGAAAGCATTCGCCAAATTACCGGTGATGAGCAACAACTGGCCTTGGTTGAACTGACCAAAGAAGGCGCCGAACTGTCCTTGAAATTAATCAATCGTCACGATGAACACTGCTTTGTGCCGATTTATATCAAGAACAATGAAATCCATGAAATGACTCAAGACCAATTGGATGCACTGAGCAGCAAACAACGCGCAGAAATTGCAGCCAAAATTCGTTATATGGATAAGAAACTAGAACGCTTAGGTTCACAACTGGGCAATATCGAAGATGATGCCCGCGATCAAGTTTCCGAACTCAACCGCGATATCGCCAAACAAGTGGTGATTCCGCGTATCGATCTAATCCTCAGCAAGTTTGAAAATGTACAAGGTCTAGAGCAGTACTTAAAACTATACTCGGCCGATATCATTGATAACGTTGAGTTGATCTTAGAGCAACAAGAAGACGAGTTCACAGCAACACTGTTCAATCGTGTGCCTGCACGCTATCAAGCCAACGTGGTGGTCAGCAACAAACCCAATTCGGGCGCACCGGTGATTTTTGAGGATTTCCCGACTCACTACAATCTGTTGGGTCATGTCGAGCAATTGACTCACAATGGTACCATCACCACCGACTTCACCTTGATCCGTCCGGGTTCATTGCACCAATCCAATGGCGGCTTCCTGATCCTTGAAGCTGAACAACTGCTTGAACAGCCTTATGCATGGCAAGGGCTGAAACGTGCACTCAAGTCAGGTCAACTCAAACTGTCTTCACTTGAACACATGTTGACCCTGACAGGTAGCATCTCGATCGAGCCTGAACCAATTCCACTGAATATGAAAGTGGTGCTTTTGGCTGAACCTGATATTTATTATGAAATCTTAGAGCTCGAACCAGAACTGGGCAGCGTGTTTAAAATTCGTGCTGACTTTACCGACACACTAGAACGCAACGAAGATAACGAACAGGCCTATATGCAGTTGATCGCGGACTATGTGCAGCAAGACAAGTTGCTGCCATTTGACCGCTCTGCCCTAGCTGCCCTACTCACCGACTCCAGTCGTCAAGCCGAAGATCAAAGCTCACTGTCCCTCCATGCCTTGACCTTGGGGGATTTAATTCGTGAATCGCATCACCATGCAGCCCAGACCCAACAAAAAATGGTTTCTGCCGAGCATATCAACACCGCGCTCAAACACCGCCAATATCGCTTAGGCTACCTAAGAGAGCTGTATTGGCAAGACCTGTTCCGTGGTACGCAGCTGATTGAAACCCGAGGCCACCGTCTTGGACAAATCAATGCCTTGTCTGTGATTCACTATGCCGATGTTGAATTTGGTTTACCTTCACGCTTGACTGCGTCGGTCTATCAAGGTGGCGGCGATATCTTGGATATCGAACGCAGTGTAGAGTTAGGCGGTTCACTGCATGCCAAAGGCGTGTTGCTGATGTCGAGCTTCCTCAAAGCGCACTTCGGTCGTGAGCAGATCTTACATTTCTCTGCAGCATTGGCCTTTGAACAAAGCTATGGTCAGGTCGATGGCGACAGTGCCACGGTTGCGGAGTTATCAGCACTGATCTCTGCCATCAGCCAGTTACCAATTGATCAGTCTTGGGCGATCACTGGCTCCATGAACCAACTCGGTCAAGTTCAACCGATCGGCGGCGTCAACGCCAAGATCGAA
>JASLIY010000193.1 GCA_030152675.1 Acinetobacter sp. | reverse complement strand
ACTCAAGATCAAAATTTTAAACAAGTTTTTGCAGACTTGTTGGCTTTTGAAACAGTGAGTGATCCCGAACTTTTAAAAACTGTAGATCAAATCATCGCCGATGTGCGTCAGCATGGTGATGCTCATGTACTTCAACTTACGCAACAGTTCGATCGACATCCAGCGCATCAATTTTCAGAGCTCGAACTCAGCCAAGCCCAATTAAAATCAGCCTTTGAAGGACTCGATCCTGAAGTACGTCAAGCCTTAGAGTTGGCGGCTGAACGGATTCGTGCCTTCCATCAGGCACAGAAACAAGACGGTTGGACTTATGTCGATGCACTGGGCAATACCTTAGGTCAAAAAGTCACGCCCTTAGATCGAGTTGGCATCTATGTGCCGGGGGGATTGGCTTCCTACCCATCATCGGTGTTGATGAATGCGATTCCTGCACATGTGGCGGGCGTGCCTGAAATCATCATGGTGGTGCCTGCACCGAAGGGTGAGTTGAATCCGTTGGTACTTGCGGCTGCATATCTGGCCGGGGTTGATCGGGTATTTACGATTGGCGGCGCGCAAGCGGTTGCAGCATTGGCTTATGGTACGGCAAGCATTCCAGCAGTGGATAAAATCACAGGACCAGGCAATCGCTTTGTTGCTGCGGCAAAACGTGCGGTGTTTGGTCAGGTTGGGATCGATATGATCGCGGGGCCATCTGAGATTTTGGTTTATGCCGAAGGGGAAAATAATTCAGAATGGCTGGCGATGGATGTCTTGTCCCAAGCCGAGCATGATACTGTGGCTCAAGCAATTTTTATCAGTCCAGATCCACAATTGTTGGATGCTGTGGCTGTCGCAATCGAAACGCATTTGGCTGCCTTGCCAAAAGCCGAGATTGCTCGAACTTCAATTGCCAATCGGGGCGCGTTGGTCTTGGTCAAAGATCGTCAAGAAGCGATCGACTTGATCAATCAGGTGGCACCAGAGCATCTTGAGTTATGCTTGGATGACGCGGAACAGATGTCTGAGCAGATTCGACATGCTGGGGCGATTTTTATGGGGCGCTTTACCCCTGAAGCCATTGGTGATTACTGTGCGGGTCCGAACCATGTCTTGCCGACATCGGGCACTGCACGTTTCTCTTCTCCGCTGGGTGTCTATGACTTCCAAAAACGCAGCAGTCTGATCATGTGTTCTGAGCAAGGCGTGAAAACATTGGCGAAAACCGCTGATATTCTGGCCCAACAAGAAGACTTGGATGCACACGCGCGTTCAGCACGTTATCGTTATTAAGTCAGGTTAAGCTTATATCCTCAGCTCAGCCTCTGCATCGAACAGAACGGAGCGACTGAACTGAGATTGGGAAATAAAAATGTCTACACAAACAACGACGCAACACATGCGCTTTTGGAGCCCGATGGTTCGCACACTAGAGCCTTATGTGCCGGGTGAACAACCGAAGGTTGAAAATCTTTTAAAACTCAACACCAATGAAAACCCGTATCCACCTTCAGCCAAAGTGGTTGAGGCGGTACAGGCAGTGCTGGCACATTCTGCGGATGCCTTACGTTTGTATCCTGATCCAGACGCCAGTGTATTGAAACAGGCGATTGCGCAGCAGCAGCAAGTACCGGTAGAGCAAGTCTTTGTGGGTAACGGTTCGGATGAAGTCTTGGCGCATATCTTTAAAGCGTTTTTTCTACAACAACAGCCAATCCTACATCCAGATATTAGCTATAGCTTTTATCCCGTTTATAGCCAGTTTTTTGAAGTCAAAACGCGTTTGGTGCCTCTGAATGATCGCTTTGAAATTGAGCCTTCAGACTATGCACAGCCCAATGGTGGCGTGATCATTGCCAATCCAAATGCACCAACCAGTATTGCGCTGAGCTTGGATCAGATCGAAGTGATCTTAAAAGCCAATCCCAATACGGTGGTGGTGATCGATGAGGCTTATGTTGATTTTGGTGCCGCTTCTGCCGTGAGCTTGGTCGCGCAATATGAAAATCTAGTGGTATGTCAGACCACCTCGAAGTCACGTTCACTCGCCGGATTACGTGTCGGCTTTGCCATTGCGCAACCGCATTTGATTGCAGCGCTTGAAGCGGTCAAAAATAGCTTTAACTCTTATCCGATTGATCGCTTTGCGATTGCCGCAGCGACGGCTTCCTTCGAGGATCAGGCTTACTTTGAAGCACAGTGCCAAAAAGTGATCGACTGTCGTGAACGTCTCTCGGCAGGATTAAGTGCTTTGGGTTTTGAGGTTCTGCCGTCCAAAGCCAATTTCGTTTTTGCACGTCAACCTGAGCATGATGCGGGTGAGTTGGCGCAAGCCTTACGTGCGCGTGGCATCATCGTACGTTACTTCAATCAACCACGGATTAATCAGTTCTTACGTATTACCGTAGGCACAGAGGCACAGAACTTACGTTTACTCGAGACCTTAAAAAACGAGATTCTGATTTAAGGTTCTGATCCAATCTGCCGTATGAAGCTGTTGATTGAGCTCAATTGCGGCTGACAATGCAGACATCAACACAATCGCCCAGTGATGACTCACTGGGCGATTTTTAATTTAGATTTTATGGATTTAGCGCTGTATAGGACTAAAGCGAACCCGCGGGTGCTTGTTGCCAAGTATTGAGTAAATCCAGTAGGGCAGACACTTTGTCGAAACATTCTTGATATTCGGCATCACAGTCTGAGGCGATGGTGATGCCACCACCCGCCCAAAGACTGACCTGATCTTGATGTTTTTGGATGGAACGAATCAAGATGTTCCAGCGCCCAGTACCATCAAAATTAAAATAACCAATTGAGCCACAATAGGCACCGCGCGGTGCAACTTCGAGCTCTTCAATGATCTGCATCGCACGGATCTTGGGTGCACCGGTAATCGATCCCCCCGGTAGTGCCGACATCAGTAAATCAAAGGGATTGGTGTCTTGGGTCAGTGTGGCTCTGACTTCGCTGACCATGTGATGCACTTGATTAAAAGATTCAATCTCAAACAGTTTTGGGGTTTTCACCGAGCCAACTTCAGCATAAACACTCAGATCGTTACGCAATAAATCTACGATCATCAAATTTTCAGCTTGGTCTTTCTCGGATTGAATCAGTTGTTGCTTGTACTGAGCATCCTGTACTGGGTCTGTCGATCGGGGCATGGTGCCTTTAATCGGTTTGGTGATCAGACGGCGATCCGCCGCAAACTCGATAAATAACTCGGGTGAACAACTGAGTAATTCAAAGTCTGGCAATTTGAGATAAGCGGCATAGGGGGCTGCAGTCAATTGCCAGAATTGCTCGGCAGTTTCGATCAAGTCGCCCTTTGCTGTGCCTGTAAATTGCTGAGTGAGATTGATTTGATAACAATCGCCAGCACGGATGTAATCCTGAACTCGTTCAAAGGCTTGTTGATATTGTGCTTTTGTCCACACGGCAGCACAGGGCTGTGTCAGATGAAACTTAGCTGCGTTTGGCGTCTGGTCTGTATTGAGTTTGGTGTTGTGATTGTCGATCAAGGAGGTCACTAGGGTGAAGATATCGCTGGCCTGCGCATCATGGCTATAAAAGACCCAATGCTGAGATTCGCGTTTTAAATAACTGCTATAGCGACCGATATAAAACTGTGGTTGGGCCGTTGTGGCACTCTTGACCTGTTGCTTGGCGGCATAGTTGTAATCAACGAAACCGATATAGCCGCCTTGAAAACCTGTGGTGGTCTGCTGGGTTGGAGTGCTGCTCGGATCTGCTGCGGGTGCAGGCTGAAACTGAATAAAGTGTTTTATAAATTCGTGCTGATCGCCATCGTGCTCAATGTAACTATAGTGTTGTAAGTTTGTTCTGGTCTGAATGTCTGTTTTATGTTCACTCAGTTGACAATATGCCTCTGGGAGAAACGAAATTGTCGGGGAATTTTGATCTTCGAGGTAAACACAGCCGAATAATGACTGCAGTGCCTGCAATATACTTGCACTGCTGCGTGCTGAACTACACAAATTTTTTTGGAAAATTGAAATATCTGACATTACAGCGTTCGGGTCTGAAGATGAATAATCTTACTATAGTTGTTTGGCTTGGTGATGTGTAAATACCGTTTATCGGGTATTCTGTGTTTTTGTTCAACAATAGTTGAACAAAAAGTAACATAGGGTTAGTTTAATAGTGCTTAAGCAACTACTCAAGGATGATGTTTCGGTTGTCAGAAAAATAAAAACAACTTGAAACGACGGAGAGTAGCCAACAATGAAAAAAAACTCTTGGGAGAGTCCGTATGAAATTATTCACTAAACTTGCTTTAGTTTCTTCTTTAGCGATCAGTGCCAACGCAATGGCAATGCAACAAATGGATGATGCTGCACTGAGTGCAACCACGGGTCAAGATGGGATCAGCATCGGTATTGGTTTGACTGAAATCGGCATCGATCGTATCTCTGTTTACGATGGCGATGGTTTGGCAGCTGATAAAACGGGCTTGGGTGGAACTGCGAGTGCGGGCGCAATCAATATTAATGATGTAAAACTTTCGACCAACTCTGCGCTGGCTTCGGGTAACTTTGCCGATATCACTATTGATACCGATGGTGGTGCAGGTAAAGCTTTCTTAAATATTGGCGCTGCGATTGCTGGCCTTGATATCGAGCTGGGTCAAATCAATGTATCTGCAGCCAAGAAAGCTGAGGAAGAGGCGGGCGGATTCTATAGTGTTACCGATGATACTGAAGCTGTGATCCTGAATGGACTTTCTCTTTCAACCGGTCAGATGACGGCAAATATTCAATTGGGGAATACACCACAAGGCGCCATGATCAAGCTCAATGGTTCAATGGTTGGTGGCCTAGAAATTAACAACTTGTCTTTGCATGATGCTTCTGCTGCGGGTGGCGGTGATATCGTATTGGGCAAAATCAAGATCAACGATACCGGTTCTGCCAACATGGATCTGAATGTGGATGTTGCAGTAACCACCAAAGGTTTAGAAGTGACGGCCTTGAAAAATAAAACTGATATCTATGTTCAAAGCATCCAATTGGGCAGCAAAGATGCCAAATCCATTGGTGATGTTCAAATCAGTGGCTTAAAAATGATGAACGGTACCAATGCCGGTGCCAAAATTACCATCACTGGGCATTAATCAGGTTATTTGATCTTTGATAAAAGCGCGTGTTGATCACGCGTTTTTATTTTCAAATGATTTTGTATGTTTGATGCACCCTGCTAAATCGCTGCAATATTGAGCGTCAACAAAGTTAAATACAAAATAATCTTAGTAAACTTGGCACTATTTAAAAAATAGTAGACCCATGTCTTTTTTTGTAATGTATGATTGGAGTGATTACTCTAAAACAACGTCGAAATTAGGCAATTGATTGCCGACACTTGAATAGTAAAAAAATATGATTGAAATTACTTTAGGTTCGGCATTGATTTATTACTTTGCCAGTCACGCGCTCGATGTAAAACCTAAACCCGCTGACGCCGTGTATTACTCAGAGCTTGCTGATCCACGTGATCAGTCCTTTAGCCGCAACCACCGTGAAGTGGTCAGTATTCAACCTGCTGTGGAAAGCCAATTTAAGGGCATTGTTCGTCAGGCCTACGATTATAGTTGTGGCTCTGCAGCGCTTACCACCTTACTGAATGGACATGTCGGTACGCAACTGAATGAATTACAAACCATGGAAGGCTTATTACGTTTTGGCGAATATGAACGCATCGTAGAACGCCGCAGCTTCTCATTGCTGGATATGAAGCGCTTCGTGACCGCGATTGGTTTTGAGAGTGGGGGCTATCGTGGGGAATTTTCCGATCTGATCAAACAAGATCAACCTGCCATCGTGCCGATTACCTATGCCGGATTTAAACATTTTGTGGTTTATAAAGCCTATAAAGATGGTCGCGTCTATGTGGCGGACCCCGCGCTCGGCAATATCAGCTTTGATGAAGAAAGATTTAAACAAATCTGGGAAAACAATACTTTATTTCTGATTCAAGTGCCCAAAGAACAGCAAAAAAATCTATTGGCACTACAAGACTCGGACTTAAGACATGTCGAAGATGCCACGGTCAACCGACACGCTTTTGTCGATGTGCAATTCTCAACAGATTATATGAATAAGATCGCTGACAAGGCGTCGACCATGCGTTTGGTGATTGATAAAGACCCAAATTCAAATACTTATAATCAGGCCACGCGAACCTATATGCGACTTTACTATAAACGTAAATAAATCAACGAACTGCTTTACCCAATTAAAAAATCAGACTTTGGAAGGAACATTATGAGAAATCAATGGATGAAACGAAGCTTGCTCAGCATCAGTATTTTGTCATTGATGGGCATCGTACATGCACAAGAGCCAGTCAGCTCAGCACATCAAGCAAGTGACGTGGTTCCAACGCCATCCGTTGCACAACAAACGCACATCGAAGCGCAGCAGACAAGCGCCGTGTTAGATGCCGAACAAGCGCAAGCAGAGCAAGCATCGCCAGCACCCGTCGCCGTGGCGAACCAAGGACAACAGGCCGCAGAAGCCTTGCAGAAAAAAGAGGGTGATGCGACCCAAGAAACCAATTTACAAGAAGTATTTACTTCAAATGAGCGTCAATACTCGTTGATTAAACGAGGTGAAATTTCCACTTATTATGACTTGGACTACTCCTACTATCGTGATACTCAAATCAACGCGGCCATGGATCAAGGTGCGTTGTTTCAGTTGCGCGTGGATGAGGATGCCAACCATACCATCACCAATACCTTTACTGGGCAATATGGTCTACGCGACAACCTGACTTTAACGGCTTCCATCCCCTTGGTGGCCAAGTCTGAAACCATGAAAGATCGAAGCACTGCCGGTCTCGGCGATATTGGCTTTGGGGCACGTTGGGAACCCTTTGAGTTGAAGCCGGGGCGCTTACCCTTGATTTTATTTGGTAATGTGTCGACCAAAACCGGTGACAGCCCATATGAAATTGATCCCTTGAACGATCTTTCTACCGGTAAGGGCTATTACTCGGTCGGTATTGGTGCCAGTACACGTAAATATATTGATCCAGTGGTGTTATTTGCTTCGGCTTCGGCCAACTATGGCTTTAAAGAAACAGGTCTAAATCAAATCCGTGGGGGGGGCGATAGCGGCAATCGAATATTAGAAGAATTTGATCCTGGGATCACCGGCGGCTTCTCATTCGGCTTTGCTTATTCGTTTAACTACGATGTCTCGATGACCATGTCTTATCAGCAAACCTTTAATACCAATACCTCATTCACCTATCAAAATGGTGAAAAATTTAACGCAGCAGATCAGACCAGTGCCATGTTCTCCGTGGCTTTGGGGGTGCGTGTATCTCCTGAAACGATTGTCAATGGCACCTTGGGCATCGGCTTGACCGAAGATTCACCAGATGTGTCCCTAGGACTGTCATTTCCACTCGATATTCTCGGCTTAGTGAAGAAGAAGCCTAAATAAGGGAGAACTGCTATGCAGTACCTACGTTTACGCCCCTTAATCACCGCGCTGATCGTCGCGGGAACAAGCAGCAGTGCTTTGGCGCAGTTGGGTTTAAATTTGTCGGTGGACATTCGCTCTTTGACCATGGGCAATGCGGTGACGGCTGATCCGCCGGGGATTAGTGCGGTGCATTTTAACCCTGCCGGCTTGACCAAGCTCAAAGGGCTGCAAACCGATGTGCAGGGCATCGTGGCCAACTTCGATATTCAAAAAGAATTTTCAGCACCGGCTGGCTATAACGTATTTGGCTATTCAGATGATCCATTGATCTGTAATGACCGTCCAGATAATCCTTCTGGCCTATGTACGGATTATAAAGGTTCGGTACGTGGCGATGTGGAACATGCCAGTTTATATATCCCGTTTCTGAAAAAAGTGATTGACCTTGGAGAAGGGTGGCCGGTGATCGCGCCAGCAGGCGGGATTTCCTATAACCCACCGGGCTCTAAACTGACTTATGCCACAGCAGTCTATGCGCCGATGGTGGCGGGTTTTGGTTCGAGTGATGGTAATCCAGGTAACTTTATGGGTCAGCAGGTGGCGATTGAGCGGATCACGTATTTATCACCGTCGATTGCCTTGGAAGTCAACGATGAACTGTCGATTGGTGCCTCTGTGGGCATGTCCTATCAAGCGGTGGCTTTAAAAACCGATCTGCGTTTTCCCAATGAGATGATCGGGGTACTGCGGATGGTGGATGAGTCGATCTGTGCACCGTTTCGTGGCAACTCCAATATCGTGACGGATTTGATTTTATTTGGGATGTGTAATGCCAATGAGGGCATGAATCCATTTGGTAAATTTGGTCAAATGCAGGTCTCGATGGAGCAGAGTTTGACTCCTAGCTTTAACCTTGGGGTACTGTGGGAACCGACCGATGACTTTGGTTTGGGGGTGGTGTATCAAAGTGCTTCCAAGATGCGTCTGAAAGGCAACTACTTTATTGACAATGCCAATGCGCCCCGTGAGTTGATCAAAGGCCTCAACTCCTCTGCGACCGGTCAGATCTTGGCGGCACTGCTTGGTTTTCCGAGTGATATGCCAGCCACAGAGTCTGGTTTGATGTCGATGGATTTGGAATATCCTGCTCACGTGCAAGCCGGGATCAAATATAAAGTCCTACCCAAATTACAGGTCAATGTCGATGTGGGCTGGACTGACTTTAAGGCTTGGGAAAAGTTCAAATTTGAATTTGATCGCCAGATCACCGCGCTGCAAATCGCCAAGCTATTGTCCAATGACGTCACAGACAATAGTTTATCTTTGCCACTGGGTTTTAGTTCGCCGTGGAACTGGGGTGTGGGTCTAGAATATAGCGCAACCGATCGTTTAAAACTGCGTGCCGGCTATGAACCACGGACCAGTTCTATTCCAGATAACAAACGTAATCCGATGATTCCGATCAATAATGCGCAGTTATTTGGCCTAGGTCTGGGCTATCGTTGGGATGAAAACACCGATATTGACTTGTCTGTGGGCTTCTTGAGAAGCCGCGATAATATTCCTGCCAATACCAGTGATATGGCCAATAAAAACGGCGTGGATAATTTGTTATTGAATCCTTATGCCGGCCTCAATATCAAGACCAACACCAAAGTCACGATTTTGGGTCTCAACTATAGAAAGAGATGGTAGGAGAGCGGGCATGTCTTTGAACAATCTTGATCTGCTGAAGCGCAGTTTGCGCGGGCTCACGCTACTGAGTTTGGTGAGCTTTTCTGTGCCTGTTGCTGCGTACTTTTATACGATTATTGGACCGGATGGGCATCCGATTGTGGTACAACAAAAGCAGGCTGTGAAAAAGCAGCAGACACCGCAAGCCACAGTGCAACCAGCTGCCTCAGCAGCACAGACAGCAGAGCGACCAACACAGCCACAACCGACAGCGCAACCCACAGCACCTCAAGTGCAACAACCGCTGCGAGCGCCCAGCGCGCAGGCCAATTCCCAAGCGAAGATGACCCAAGACTCGGTGCAGCAGCCATCGCGCCAAGTTCAAGCGCCTGTAGCGCAGGTCATTCAAGCTCAGCCACAGCAACCACCGCAGGTTCTGGTGCCATCAGCACCGGTACAGATGCAAGCGCCACCACAACCAGCACGGCAAGCGCCACCAAAAACAACACGAGCGCCAGCCCAAAACACTGCAGCGCCAGCGACGCAGCAACAGGCTGAATCTCAAGCCAATACGTCTGTTGGTCGCACAGTCGTTGCGCCGCGACAGTCCACTGAATCAGCAGAAATACAGGCACAGCCTGTGGCATCAAAACCAGTCCTTCCGCCCAGTGTAGAAAAAGTACCGCAGCATTCACAGCCTGCCATCGCCGCGACTGCACCCATCGCCGTGCCACGTCGCACGCCGTTGTCCGTGTTACAGCCGCAAAATAGCAGTGAGATGAGTCAGGTCGCCTCAGCGCAGACGGATTTTGCCGCGGAGAAAGAGCAGCGGTATGTGATCCGGAGTGCCACGCCCAGTACGCGATCAAACAGGACCGCAGTCGATCCTGCTGCAGAACAGAACTTTACTGAAATTGATGGTGAACGCTATGTCGATGCGGAGTATCTCGAACAGCGTGAGTTTAATCTCGAAGGCAAGAAACGTTTTTATGTGATGCCTGAAGTCGGTGGTTCGGGCACACATCGTATGCAAACCGTAGAACGTGAAAAAGGCATTACGGCATCGATCTTGGGCGCATGGCGCAATAAAGATTCACTGGCGGATTTGCCGAAGGCCTTGGCACCTGAGTATCAGCGCATGTCGAAAAAAGACGTGGTGGATGCACTCGAACAAACATGTTTTGAGGGTAAAAAGCTTGATAAAGCTAAAACCTTGAGCAGTAAAAATCGTGATATCGGCTTTTGGCCCGTGGCCCCGATCAATGAGCAGTTTAGCTATGAGGTGGCACGGATCGACGCCAGTATCAGTGAGATCTTATTTACCTCCTATGCCTCTCGCCAAAAGATTCCAACCTATTACTGGCCCTTGGTGGTTTTTCTGGATCGACAAGGTTGTGTGATTGAAGGCGTGAGTGGATTTAAGAATCAGCAGTCAGGCGAAAGTAAGTTTCAGTATGCCTCACTCGAAGGGGTGCTGAAAAAACCACAAGATGCGGTGTATTTGTTTGTGACCCCACTGGCATCCGCGATTGATATCGATGCCTCACAATTGTCCAATCAAGGGCAGTTTAAATTGAGCGTGATCCGATAAGCAGCAGCGACACGGCAAGCACAGACAACAACAGCAACACCGAACACAGATCGCACACAGATCAAGGCCTGAAGATAGATATTCAGAGATGAAGATAGAGATCAAGGCATGAAGACAAATATTCAGACATTAAAATCAATAGGATAGACCATAGACATGACACAGCAAAAAATAATACGCCCTTTGGCCTTAACGAGTTTAGTTTCACTACTGGCCGCATGTGGCGGCGAAAGCGCATCCATCAATGAAAATCCAAATAGTGGTGTGGTGACCTCGACCAATGGTTGTTTGGCTTCCTCAAATCAATGCCAAACCTTTGTGTTGGATTATCCCGCGTCTGGGATTAACTTTGACTGTAAAAGTGATCACAATAACCACTTTAATACCGAGTTGAGCCAGAACGTGGTTACCGGTGGCTGTGCGATTCAGGACACGGCTAAATTTTATATTCAAGGCACAACCACGGATAAACGAATCAGCCTTGGAGAGGTCGATCTGGGCGCATTGAATCCTAAATACACTGTGGGGCAACCGACACAGGTGAGCCTGCTTGATATTGCTGCGGGGATGACGGGCAAGCCGGCGCAGCGTGCCAGCCTTGAGGATGAAACTTTTCGCGTTCTGGTCGCACTGGTTCGTGTTTTCCAAAGTATTGCGGTAGCGCAAAACCAAGACCAAGCGGGTGATCTACAGCCGGTGAATCTCAGCGATCAGTTTAAGAATGAATTGAGCACACTTGAGGCGTCGGTGGATGCAAAAAGTTTCGCCGATGGCAGTTATGAGGCCAAACTAAAACCTTGGTTGGATGTCTCGCGCATCGATGAACAAACCGCCATGCAAGTCGCACAGCAGTTGGTCAATCTCTCCAATGTGAATATTTACATTGCTGAGTTTTTATCGATGACTGGCGCCAATCTCGATCTCGCTGGCTTTACTGGAAAAAGCGCCTCAGGCAATGAATCCATCGCCAGTTTATATTCATTAACCACGCGTCAGGGGCAGACCTTGGGCTATGCATTGCAATGGACTGGCAAGCCTTTGAATACGGGAACCGAAGCAGTACCCAATGTCTCGCGGATGAATTTGATTACCCAAGTACAGCCGAAAAAACTCAATGCCGACGCGCAGTTAAACTGGATCAATCCTTTGTCTAAAAAAATCGGTCAGGCATTGGAGCTGGCGACTGCGGGCAACACGGTCGATCGCATGCGTCTAGAACAAGGGACGTTCTTTAATGGCACCACCATTGCGGGCAATGAGTCACTGTATAAATTTACCACTGGCTTTAAACAAGGCCCTAGTGATCCGAGCGTGTATGGCAAATGGAGTCAGAACTTAGCCGGTGAGCAGTATACGGGCTCGATCGATATCTTTAGAAGCAATCCAGCGGCCTACTTGGATCGTCGAGTGTTTTTGACGCCGAATACCGTGCACAATGGTGAGCAATATATCTTCCCACTCTATGCCACCTTAACTTTTGACTATGGCACACAAACCAGCTTGCCGCCTGAAAAGCTGAGTATTGTGATTGAAGCCAATGGTGATATTCGCACCAATATGGCCAACGCAGATCAGTTAACATCTGATCAGTGTGCTGTGGTTGATCCGGTCAGTCTGAAAGATAATTTTGGCGTGCAACAATATGTAATCGGGACGACGGGTGCGACCAACTACAGTGACAGTGATAAATCTGTAACGGTACGCATGATCTTGGCCAATCCGATCTTTAAGAATCTCGACGGTGCAGTGATTGGTCTCAATCAAGTATTTATTTCGAATACAGTGGCGGGTGAGGCCGGTGGCTATGTGGCGGGTGGGGTACGTTTAAATCTACAGAACCTGATCGTGGATAAAAATACTTCCCGTGGTATCAACATCACCGG